>JALTZY010000425.1:481-1531 GCA_027045905.1 Paracoccaceae bacterium | reverse complement strand
AACCGAAATAACGATACCTTCGGCCGGTTTTTCTTTGGCGCTTTCCGGGATGATCAGACCGCCAGCGGTTTTTTCATCGCCTTCCACGCGGCGAACCACAACGCGGTCATGCAGGGGAGTAAATGCCATTTCAGGGCTCCTCAGCTCTTATGGGTTTCCAGTTTTGGCACTCACCTAGGGCGAGTGCTAATGAAGCGGAAATAGGGGCTGATATGCCACGAGTCAACAGACCGCGAAAAATTTTCAGCGCTCAAGGCGACCCAGAAATTCGTCAAGGGCCGCATTCACCGCATCCGGCGCGTCTATGGTCGAGACATGGCCCCCCTTCGGCACCCGCTTAAAGGTCGCGCCGGGGATGGCCGCCTGCATGCGCTCGGATTTTGCCGGCACGGTTGCGGTGTCTTCCTCTCCGACCAGAATAAGGGTGGGAAGGTCAATTTCCCCCAACCGCTCATACACGCCCTTACGCTCGATCACCCCGGCCACTGCCCTGGACATGGACTTGCGGTTCGCAACATTGCCCAGAAACCGTTTCCAATAGGCCCGCTTTTCGGCTTGGGCCGGATCGTTCAGAAAGCTTTGCCCGAACATGATCGGCATCACCGCCCCGGCCACCGGCCTGGCACCAAACCAGCGCAGCACGAAGTTCAGGAACTTGTATTTGCCGTGGTTTTCCTCGGGCTCCGGGTCGGCGGACGAATCCAGCACCGCGATCGAGCGTACCAATTCCGCGTGATCCAGCGCCATGCGCAGGGCCACAAATCCCCCCATCGACAACCCGACAAAATGGCAGCCCTCAACCCCAAGCGCCCGGATCAGCCCGGCGGCATCACCGGCCAGCGTGTCCATGTCATACCCGCTCTCGGCCGCCGCACTCTGCCCCTGTCCGCGATGGTCATAGGCGATGCACCGGTACCTGTCCTTGAAATAGGCAATCTGGTCGTCAAACATTTCGGTGCTGAACAACAACCCGTGCGAAAAAACAATAACCGGCCCGTCGCCACCGCTGTCCATATAATAAATCTGCGTTCCGTTTACATCTATATACGC
>JALTZY010000425.1:0-471 GCA_027045905.1 Paracoccaceae bacterium | reverse complement strand
TAGCGCGTCTCGTCCCCCGTCAATCCATAGACGCCAACCCTGACCCGGACGAACCAGCCGTAATGGTTGTCAGCCATCATCCGCGTTGCCCTTGCCACCCCGGTCTCGCGCGCCACAACCGCGCCTTTGCTGGCCCCGTGCTCCTTTAAAAATGCCACCAGCTTTTCCGCGTCCTGCCGGTATGCGGTCACCAATTGCCCGCGTGTGCCGCCCGCATTCGGATCACCCTCGCGGCGGGCAAACTCGCTTAATATCGCCGCCCGCCGCCGCCTGGATTTACGCGGCACAAACGGCACCGGGTCGGCATGAACTTGCACAAATCCATCTTTCAGGCGCACAGACAGCACCCCAAGGCCCAGACGTTTACATAATCCGACATTTCCCTTGAACGCCCGCCACCCGGCCTTACCGCGCCACCGCGGCACTGCCACATAAACCAGATCGCTGACCACCTGCCGCACCACCGCCTGT
>JALTZY010000424.1 GCA_027045905.1 Paracoccaceae bacterium | reverse complement strand
GGGTACGGTTATGGCGTCGCCACCGAAATGCCGCCGCCATAACCGTACCCAGCGCCAGGCCTGAAAGGGTGAAGGCGCCGGGCTTTCCTGCTCCAGCGTCTGCCAATCCGTCGCCAGGCGGTTCAGTTCGTCATCTGTTGTGGCGGCGATGATGTGCCTGTGCGCCTTGTTCTCTGCGATTGCGGGCTGCATGGGACCCTCAATTCCTGTTCGTTCACATGCCGCCCATCCTGCCAGCCGAACCTTGCTATTTTGTCACCAGCATCCGTTCTTGTTCCGGCAGCCAGCGCACGCCGCCCTCGGCCCGCGCGTCCACCACGAAAGCCAGCGCGACCTTGCGTGGTTTCGGGCTGTGCACCTTCAGCTTCTTGGCCATCAGCCCGGCTACGGCGCGCAGCGCCTCACCCAGCGCGCCTGGACCCGTGCCCTGCGGGCTGAGACCCAGCCTCCGGCGCAGCAGGCCGTTGGCAAACAGTGCGGCATAGCGGCGGATGGAGGCCGGATGGTGATATTCCGATTGCAGGGAAACGTTCAGTTCCCCCAGATTTTCCACCGCATGCGGCCACATGAAGGGAAAGCTCACGCCCTGTCCCGGACCCAGCACCGCTTCCTGCCCCATGCCGAGCCATTCGGGCTTCAACGGGATGTCTTCCAGTTGTTCGCGCAGGATGATGCTCTCGCGCCATTCGTCCGGCACGGGGAACTTCGCGGGATCCCACAGGGTGAACTTCTTGTGGCCGCGGATGTGGAACAGGAGCACCTCCGCCACGTCGATGTGGGGCGTGACCTTTGCCGCAGGGCCGGAAATCAGCAGGTTGGTGTAGAGGTTGAAATACGTGAAATGCGGAATCCGGCGCCTGAATTCGTCATAGGCGGCGCGCATGAGCCAGTAAAGATCCGGCGCCAGCTCATGGAGATGCTCCACCTGCAACCACAGTCGCCCGGCCCGAATCAGCTCCAGCACCTCGATGCCGTTCACCTTTTCACCCGGGCGCGCCAGCAGCCCTTGCACCCACTGGCCACAGCCGGATTCGCCGCCCGGCTCCACGACCGAAGATTGTAGTGCATCGGCCCCGCCCCGGCGGCGCGCTCGATGATGCGCGCCAGATGCGCATCGTCCAGGTCGGCCACATCCGCCAGCGCATGTTCGAATACCACGACCTCGCGGTTCACGCCGGTCAGCTCGGACGTATCATTGCGAAGCAGGTATCCTTCCGCGATGTCGGCAACGTGTGTCATGCTGAAACTCCCCGCCTGGGCTGTCGCTCACGTTCGTGTGAAAGCATGCAGGCGATGTGCCATGAAGAAATGAAACGCCCGTAAGCCGATGTGGTAAACGAATGACGTGGTGAAGGAATGCTGAATGCATCCATGTGTTCAGAAATGGCGCGCATATGGCGCGCACCTGCGTTTTTCCCATTGCCCCGGTCTGGCATTGGCGTAGAATGGCGGCGTTCCATCCTTTGCGGGATTCGTCCACGTGCACCGAGAAAGGTGGCCGGATCGCAGTCATCCACTCTCCCATATCATCACCAT
>JALTZY010000423.1 GCA_027045905.1 Paracoccaceae bacterium | reverse complement strand
GACCGCGACCGCGCCGACGCCGGTGCGCCCGGCGGCGCGGTCGCGGTCGTTCATCACGGCGGCGAAGCGCACGCGATTCTCCCCGGCGCGGCCGATGCCGGCGATGCGCACGTCATGGCCGTGGCGTTGTTTGAGGCGCTCTTCCGTTTCCCAAAAGCTTTTGCCCCAGATGTCGGCGGCATTGCGCAGCTCCACGCGGTCGTCGTCGATGAACAGGTAAACGGGCTTCTCCGCCGCGCCGAGAAACAGCAGCGCGTCGTAGCCAGCGAAGCGCAGGGCGGGGCCGAAATGGCCGCCGGCATTGGAGCAGGCGATGGTGCCGGTAAGCGGCCCGCGCGTCATGACGCCGTAGCGCCCGCCGGTGGGGGCATTCGTGCCCGTCAGCGGCCCGGTGATGAAGAGCAGCGGGTTTTCCGGGGCAAACGGATCGGCCTCAAATGCGCGCAGCTCCCACAACAGGCGCGTGCCCAGTCCGCGCAGGCCGATGTAATCCTCCCGCCATTGGCGCGGCAGTGCTTCGCGCGTGATGGCATCGGTGGAGAGATCGACCTTGAGCAGGCGGAACGGCGAGGCGGGCATGGCGGCTCTCCTGCTGGTCATGGTCAATAGGCAATAGTGGACTCCAACCTCCTCCCCCTGACAGGGGGAGGTCGGCGCGTCAGCGCCGGGAGGGGGTCGGGCCACACGCTCAAGAGCTTGCCGCCCGACCCCCTCCCTGTCCCTCCCCCTTCCAGGGGGAGGGAACCACTATAACACGCCAAGAACCAACATGTTCTTCATGAAAACGCAATCGGAATTGGCAACGTTCAATCGTCTTCCGCCATGGGCCAGATGAGAAAATAGAGCGCGATGGCAAAGGCGATGATGGAGGCCGCCAGCAACCACGACTTCCAATAGCCCAGCGCCAGGGTCACGCCGAGGTAGGCGGCGCCCAGCAGCCCCACCAGCAGGGCGATGCGCAGGGAGGTCAGTTCGCCAGGGTCGCGTTTCCTGCGGTTGCCCATGATGGATACGCGCTCAGACGAGCGCGTCGATATCCTCGAAGGTCATGTCGCCGGGCACGATGACGATGGGCGTGGGGAAGCCCTTCGTGCCCTTGGTCAGCAGCCCCGTGACCAGCCGCCCCGGGCCCTCCTCTTCCACGGAGGCGCCCAGCACGAGGAAGGAAATGTCCGGATCGTCGTTCTCCAGTCCGCGGATCTCCTCGCACGGGTTGCCGTAGCGGATGACCGTTTCCACCGGCAGATCCTCGAAGCCCCACTGCTTGAGCTTGCGCTGGTACATGCGGAACAGGGCTTCGGCCTTCTTCTCGCCCTCCTCGCGGGCGTGTTCCTCCACCGCCAGCCAATGGGCGAACTCCGGCGGCTCCACCACGTAGAGCATGGTCAGCATGGAGCCGGTATTGCGCGAACGGGCGGCGCCGAAATAGACGGCCTTTTCACATTCCGGGGTTTCATCCAGCACCACCATGAATTTGCGGGTGTGGCCTTCCTCGTGAATGCGGCGCCGGGTGCGCTGAGACATGATGCATCCTCCCT
>JALTZY010000422.1:1500-7867 GCA_027045905.1 Paracoccaceae bacterium | reverse complement strand
TCATCTCCCCCGAGCGGGTCAAGGAGCTGGTGCCGATCATCAACATTTCCGGGCCGCGCTACCCGGTGCTGGGCGCGCTCTGGCAGCCGCGCGGCGGCACCGCGCGCCATGATGCGGTGGCCTGGGGCTATGCGCGGGCCTGCTCGGCTATGGGGATCGACATCATCCAGAAATGCGAGGTGACCGGGATCACGCAGCAGGGCGGGCGGGTCACCGGGGTCGAGACCACCAGGGGCCATATCGGCGCGAAGAAGCTTGCCATCGTGGTGGCGGGCCATTCCGGGGTGCTCGCGGAAATGGCGGGCTTTCGCCTGCCGATCGAGAGCGTGGCGCTGCAGGCGCTGGTGAGCGAGCCGATCAAGCCCGCCATCGACGTGGTGGTGATGGCCAACACCGTGCATGGCTACATGAGCCAGTCCGACAAGGGCGAGCTGGTGATCGGCGGCGGCGCGGACGGGTATAACAATTACACCCAGCGCGGCAGTTTTCACCATATCGAGGAGACCGTACGAGCGCTGGTCGAGACCTTTCCGATCATCTCGCGCTTGAGGATGATGCGCCAGTGGGGCGGGATCGTGGACATGACCGGGGACCGCTCGCCGATCCTGTCGAAGACCCCGCTTGAGGGCTGTTACATCAATGCCGGCTGGGGCACGGGGGGCTTCAAGGCGATCCCCGGCTCGGGCTGGGCGATGGCCGAACTGGTGGCCAACGACGCGCCGGGGCCGCTGGCCGCGCCCTTCGGGCTCGCGCGCTTCCGCGAGGGGCGGTTCATCGACGAAAGCGTGGCCGCGGGGGTGGCGCATTAGGCGCTTCAGGCGCATGAGGGAGGCGGGAAATGCTGCTGCTGGAATGTCCGTATTGCGGGGTGATGGCCGACGAGACCGAGCTTGCGCCCGGGGGCGAGGCGCATGTCGCGCGCCGGGGGCCGGAGGCGTCGGAGGAGGAATTCGAGGCCTATCTGTTTGAGCGCAAGAACCCCAGGGGCGTGCATTTCGAGCGCTGGCGCCACGTCATGGGCTGCGGCAAGTGGTTTCATGCGGCGCGCGACACGGTGACGCTGGAGGTATTCGCCACCTATCCCGCGCAGATGCAGGCGCCGCCCGAGGAGGTGCTGGCGGCGATCCGCAGCAAACGGCCCGGCTGGGAGGGCTGGCCATGAGCGGTTTCGGATTGCTGGCGCAATCCGACCGGGTGGGGGCGCTGCCCCCAACCCCCCGGAGTATTTCCGGAAAGATGAAGAGGATGGGCGGATGAGCATGCGGCTGAAAACTGGCGGGCGGCTGCTGGATCGAACGCAGCGGCTCGGATTTACCTTCAACGGGCGGCGGATGCAGGGCTATCGCGGCGATACGCTGGCTTCGGCGCTGCTGGGCGCGGGGCAGGTGCTGGTGGGGCGTTCGTTCAAGTATCACCGTCCGCGGGGCCTTGTGGGCTCCGGGGTGGAGGAGCCCAACGGGCTTGTGGGGCTTGGCGAGGGGGCGCGGTTTACGCCCAACCGGCGGGCCACCACGACGGAACTTTTTGACGGGCTGGTGGCCAGGAGCCAGAACCACTGGCCGAGCCTTGAGCGTGACCTGGGCGTGGTGAACGATGCGCTGGCGCGTTTCTTTCCGGCCGGGTTCTATTACAAGACCTTCATGGCGCCGCGGATGGGCTGGGAGAAGCTGTTCGAGCCCGTCGTGCGGCGTGCGGCGGGGCTGGGCAAGGTGCCCGGGGCGCGCGATCCGGACCGTTACGAGCATTTTCATGTGCATGTGGACGTGCTGGTGATCGGCGGGGGGGTGGCCGGGCTGGCGGCGGCGCGTTCGGCGGCGGCGACCGGCGCCGAGGTGCTGGTGCTGGAGCAGACGCCGCATTGGGGCGGGCGCGCGCCGGTCGATGGCGGCAAGATTGATGGCCTCGACCCGGAGACCTGGGTGACGAACGCCGTCGAAGAGCTTGAAAAGGCGGAGAATGTGACGCTTCACCGCCGGATGGCCGGGGTCGGGGTCTATGACCACGGCTATGTGCTGGGTCTTGAGCGCCTCGGCGATCACCGACCGGAGAGCGAGGGGCCGCGCCAGCGTTTGTGGCGGATCCGCGCGCGCCAGGTGGTGGTGGCAACCGGGGCGCTGGAGCGGCCGCTGGCTTTTGCCGGCAATGACCTGCCCGGCGTCATGCTCGCCTCGGCCATGCGCGATTATGTGGTCAACTGGGCGGTCAGCCCCGGCGAGCGCGTGGTGGTGGTGACCAATAACGACGACGCCTACCGCACCGCGCTGGCGCTCAGGCGCGCGGGGATCGACGTGCCGGCGGTGGTGGATGCGCGCGCGGTGGTGAGCTCGCCGCTGGCCGAAGAGGCGCGCGCGGCGGGCATCCGGGTGGAGGTCGGGCGCGCCATTGCCCGGGTGCATGGCAGAGGGCGGGTCAGCGGGGTCGATATCTGCGCGATGGCCGGCACCGGCGCGGCGGTGGAGGAGGTGGCATGCGACGCGGTGGCGATGTCGGGCGGCTGGTCGCCGGTGGTGCATCTGTGGTCCCATTGCGGCGGCAAGCTTGTCTGGGACGAGCAGGCGGCGCTGTTTCGCCCGGACCCGAAGCGCCCGCCGACCGGGGCGGATGGGGCGGCTTTCGTGCGCATGGGGGGCGCGGCCTCGGGGGCGCTGGGGCTGGCCGAGGCGCTCGCGGATGCCCATGCGGTTGGGCGCGCGGCCGGGCGCGCGGCGGGCGGCCGGGCGCATCGGCGAGCGGCGCCGAAAGCGGCAGCGGAGCGCGAACAGCCGATCGAGCCGGTCTGGGTGATGCCGGCCGCGGCGGGGCCGGCGGTTCGGGCAAAGATGTGGCTGGACTTTCAGAACGACGTGAAGGTCAGCGACGTGGAGCTTGCCGCGCGCGAGGGCTACGAGAGCGTCGAGCATACCAAGCGCTATACCACGCTCGGGATGGCGACCGATCAGGGAAAGCTCAGCAATATCAATGGGCTGGCGGTGCTTTCCGAAGCGCTCGACCAACCGATCCCGGCGACCGGCACCACCACCTTTCGCCCGCCCTACACGCCGGTCACCTTCGGCGCCATTGCCGGCGAGGCGGCGGGCGATCTGTTTCAGCCCCTGCGCCGGACGCCGATCCAGGACTGGCACGAGCAGAACGGCGCCGATTTCGAGCCGGTGGGCCAGTGGCGCCGGCCCTATTGCTACCGCCGCCTGGGCGAGAGCCGGGCGCAGGCGGTGGCGCGCGAGGTGACAAATACCCGCGAGCGGGTCGGCCTGCTGGACGCCTCGACCCTGGGCAAGCTGCTGGTCAAGGGCCCCGATGCGGGGCGCTTCCTCGATATGCTCTATACCGATGCGATTTCCACCCTGCCCGTGGGCCGGTGCCGCTACGGGCTGATGTGCAACGAAAACGGCTTTCTGATGGATGACGGCGTGGTGGCGCGGCTCTCGGAGGACAGCTTTCTGTGCCACACCACCACCGGCGGGGCCGAGCATGTCCACGCGCATATGGAAGAATGGCTGCAGACCGAGTGGTGGGACTGGAAGGCATATGTGGCCAATCTCACCGAGCAATTCGCGCAAGTGGCCGTGGTCGGCCCGCGCGCGCGCGCGGTGCTGGAGCGGCTGGGGGGCGATATTGATCTGTCGAAAGAGGCGCTGCCCTTCATGCATTGGCGCGCGGGGCGGCTCGGGGGCTTCGATGTGCGCATCTTTCGCATCTCCTTTTCCGGCGAGCTCAGCTACGAGGTGGCGGTCCGGGCCAGCCAGGGCCGGGCGCTGTGGGAGGCGCTGCTGGGAGCGGGCGCGGACGAAGGCATCATGGCCTATGGCACCGAGGCGCTGCATGTGATGCGGGCCGAAAAGGGCTTCATCATGATCGGCGACGAGACCGACGGCACCGTGACTCCGCAGGATCTGGGCCTTGGCTGGGCGATCTCGAAGAAGAAGGCCGATTACCTGGGCAAGCGCGCGCAGGCGCGCAAGGCGCTGTGCGACCCGGAGCGCTGGCGGCTGGTGGGGCTGGAGACGCTGGACGGTTCGGTGCTGCCCGAAGGCGCCTATGTGGTGGGCGCCGGGGGCAACGAGTATGGCCAGCGCTATACTTATGGCCGCGTGACCTCGACCTATCATTCGCCCACGCTCGGGCGCGGCATCGCCATGGCTCTGGTGGCGCGCGGCCCGGAGCGGATGGGCGAGATCGTGGACGTGGCCACGCTGGACGAGAAGCGCGAGGTGATCAAGGCGTGCATCGTCAGCCCGGTCTTTTACGACCCGGAGGGGGAGAAGCAGAATGTCTGAAGCGGTGGACGAGGCGAAGGCGCTGGAAGCGATGGGCGCGGCACAAGCAGCGCAGGCCGGGCCGGTATCGGCGCTGCCGGGGGCGCGGTTCGAGGGCTATTGCACGGTGGAGGAAGCGGGTCTCTGCGGCATGGTCACCCTGCGCGCGGACCTGTCGCTGGCCAAGGTGGCCAGGGTCGTGAAGGCCGTGACCGGGGCCGAGATGCCCGCGCGGCTCAAGATCACCTCCGGCGCCAGGGGCCGCATCGCCTGGATGAGCCCGGACGAGCTCCTGCTCTTTGTCGAATACGGCGAAGCCGGCGCGGCGGTGGCGCGGCTCGACAAGGCGCTTGCGACCAGCCACGCGCTGGCGGTGGACGTGTCGGATGCGCGTGCGCTGTTTCGCCTCACCGGGGCGCGGGCGCGCGAGGTGCTGATGAAGCTCACCCCCGCCGATATCCGGCGCATGCAGCCGGGCGATTTCCGCCGCACCCGGCTGGCGCAGGTGCCCGCCGCCCTTTACATGCCGGACGAAAAGGGCTTCGAAATCATCGCCTTCCGCTCGGTGGCC
The DNA here is from genome assembly GCA_027045905.1 of Paracoccaceae bacterium. Lineage (GTDB taxonomy): Bacteria > Pseudomonadota > Alphaproteobacteria > Rhodobacterales > Rhodobacteraceae > JAAEUB01. The sequence goes on along the minus strand of JALTZY010000422.1, from coordinate 3,043 downwards.
GGCTATGTGTTCGACCTGTTGCGCAATGCCGCGCGCCCCGGCGGCGAGGTGGGCTTTCCGGCCGTGGAATGATCACCCGCCAAGGTTGAACCCGCCTCCCTGCGCATGTTAGGCAGGCCTGGAATATGCCTGACAGGGCGGCTCTGCGAAAGGATGGGGTATGAAGATTTTTCGCGCAGTCGTGGCGGCGACGGCCGCGCTTTTTCTCGCCGCGCCGGCTATGGCGGTGCAGTATCACTGCCAGCTGTCGGAACATGGCAGCAGCAATTTCATCCCGCGCGAGGTGCTGGTGGACTACCAGCCCGGCGGGCAGGTGCGCATCATCGACCCGCTCATCCAGCATTACAAGGGCGCGCCGATTGCCGGGCGGGTGGCGGTGGACAATGACCGCCGGGTCACCTTTTCGTGGTCGCTCAAGGGGCTGAAGGGGCAGACCAATACCGGCGGGACGACCACATTGCCGGGCATCTCCTACCGGCTGACGATCCAGAAGGGCTCGCTGGCGGCGACGATCAGCTCGGTGCTGGCGGGCTATGACAACCGCCCCAGCGGCAGCGGCGGCTGCCAGCGGCGCAACTGAGCAGGCGGCAGCGGGGCCGGCGGTTGGGCCTTGACCTTCGGGGCGCTCAGGGGGCATCTAGCCGGTGGAACTGCACGCAATCACGACGAACAGGAGGCCCCGAATGGCTTTTGAACTTCCCGACCTTCCCTATGCCCACGATGCGCTTGCCGATGCCGGCATGTCGAAGGAGACCCTCGAATATCACCACGACCTGCACCACAAGGCCTATGTGGACAACGGCAACAAGCTGATCGCCGGCACCGAGTGGGAAGGCAAGTCGCTCGAAGAGATCATCACCGGCACCTATCAGCCCGGCGCGGTGGCCCAGAGCGGCATCTTCAACAATGCCTCCCAGCACTGGAACCACTGCCAGTTCTGGGAGATGATGGGGCCGGGCAAATCCGCCATGCCGGGCGAGCTGGAAGCGGCGCTGAAGGAGAGCTTCGGCTCGGTTGACAAGTTCAGGGAGGAGTTCATCGCTGCCGGGGTGGGCCAGTTCGGCTCCGGTTGGTGCTGGCTGGTCAAGGACACGGATGGCGGCCTCAAGGTCACCAAGACCGAAAACGGCGTCAACCCGCTCTGCTTCGGCCAGACCGCGCTTCTGGGCTGCGACGTGTGGGAGCATTCCTACTATATCGACTTCCGCAACAAGCGCCCGGCCTATCTGACCAACTTTCTCGACAATCTGGTGAACTGGGAAAACGTCGCCTCGCGCATGTAACGGCAGGGAAAATCCCGGCGCGGGCCGGCGCGGGCCGGCTCCGGTCGCGTACGCGCGGGAGGACCTGGATTTTCCGCGAGGATTCCTCCGGGCCTCCCGGACCTTTCGAAAGCTGCCGGCTGCCGCCTTTGGCGCCGCCCCGGTGCGCCGCCCGGGGCGGTGTGCATGCCTTCCTGCCGGAAGCCCCGGGAACTGAGAGCCACGGGGAATCGTGGCGCGCGCGCTCAGCCCTGCGCCTGCGGGCCCGCTCCGACGGCTTC
>JALTZY010000422.1:0-1490 GCA_027045905.1 Paracoccaceae bacterium | reverse complement strand
GATCGCCGGCACAGAGATACATAGGTTTCGTTGCCGCCGATCTGCACCTGTGCGCCGTCGGTGAGCACTTGGCCGGTTTCGTCCTGGCGCACCACCATGGTCGCCTTCTTTCCGCAATGGCAGATGGTGCGGACCTCGCGCATTTCATCGGCGAGAGCCAGCAGGCGGGCGGAGCCGGGAAACAGCTCTCCCCGGAAGTCCACCCGCAGCCCGTAGCACATGACCGGCACGCCTAGGTCGTCCACCGCGCAGGCAAGCTGCCATACCTGGGCCGGTTCCAGGAACTGCGCCTCGTCGATGAAGACGCAGGCGCAGGGCCCCTGTGCCAGCCGGGCCTCGATCCGGGCGAACAGGTCATCGCCCGGGGCAAAGGTACCGGCCTGCTTGCCGATACCGATCCGGCTGGCGATCCGCCCGGCTCCCGCCCGGTCGTCCAGCCGCGCCGTAAGCAGGCAGGTCTGCATACCGCGCTCGTGATAATTGTGCGCCGCCTGCAGCAGCAGGGTCGATTTGCCGGCATTCATGGTGGAGTAGTGGAAGTAGAGCTTGGCCATGGCCGAGCTATCGCAGCCTGCGCGGGCGGGATCAAGCCCCGGCTCCGGTTGGGGGGGCAGGTATCGGACAACATGGTCGGATCCTGGGCTTGCGCCCGGGGATGGAATGGATCCCGCAACCACATGCCGACACTCTGCCGTCAACCGCCCCCGGAACACGCGGAGCAGCCCCCTCCCGCATCTGGCGCCAGGCGCCAGCTACTCGCAAGCATACTCGCAGGCACTCGTCCAGCACACGCCGGATGGCATGGAGACAAAACCATTTCCAAGCGGGGAAAATAATGGGAAAAGAGAAGGGAAAGTCCCCGTTGCCGGGGCGGAGACAGGAGTGGGGCAGCATGAGTACGACAGGACGTTATCTGAAGAAACATACCGAGGCCCTGGTCAAGGATGTGGGGCTGGAAGCGGCATGCAAGCTGACCGGCAAGTCCAAGGCCACGCTGGGGCGCTATTATTCGGATGCCGAGGAGCATGCCGACCGCTTCATGCCGATCGATGCGGTTGCCGCCCTGGAAGAGGCGGCGCGCTATCCGCATGTGACTTCGGCGCTCTCCGAGCTCAAGGGCATTACCCTCTCCTACAGCCGTGACAAGCCGAATGCCCCCGTTGGCGGGGTAAACAGCGACGTGATCGCGCTCAGCCAGAGATTTGCCATTCTGATGGCGGAGTATCAGCAGAGTATCGAAGACGGGGTGATCACAGCCAATGAGGCCAAGCGTCTGCTGCGCGAAACCCTGGCGATCCAGCATGTGCTCATGGACATGAAGCTGCATCTGGAAAAGGAGCAGGTCTGAACGGCAGCGGCCCGCTGACCTGCTCCCCGGAAAAGTTCTCGAATTTGGGTTAGTCTGTTCTTCAACGGAGGAGACAGACGATGAAGAGAAGCCGTTTCAGCGAAGATCGGATCATCGGGATATTGAAGGAACACCAGGCTGG
>JALTZY010000421.1 GCA_027045905.1 Paracoccaceae bacterium | reverse complement strand
CATGAAGGACATGCTGGAACACGCCCACGCCAACCGCTATGCCGTGGGTGCCTTCGACCTGGTGTCGCTGGACTTCCTGGAAGGCATCATGACGGCAGCGGAGGAGACGCGCGCACCCGTCATCCTCAGCCTCGCCGAATCACATTTCGAATATTACGACTTCGAACTCGTCATGCACGCCACCGTGGCGGCGGCGAAGCGTGCTTCCGTGCCGGTGGCCATTCACCTGGATCACGGTGAGAGCATGGACTCGGTGGTAAAGGGCATCCGTCTGGGCTGCAACGGCGTGATGGTGGACGCCTCCCACCACCCGTTCGGGGAAAACGCCCGCATCACGCGCGAGGTGGCGGAAGCGGCCCACGCCGTGGGCGTGCCGGTGGAGGGCGAGCTGGGCTACGTGCCCGGCGTGGAGGGCGAGGACGCGGAGAAGCACCCCGGCGAGATCCGCTACACCACGCCGGAGGAGGCGAAGCGCTTCGTCGAGGAGACGGGCGTCGATTTTCTCGCCGTCTCCATCGGCACCGTGCACGGCCGCATGAAGGGCGAGCCGAAACTGGATTTCGAACGCCTTGCGGAGATCAATGCGGCGCTGGGCATTCCGCTGGTGATCCACGGCGGCACGGGACTGACGGAGGAGCAATATCGGCGCCTCGCCGAGAACGGCGTGACCAAGATCAACTACTACACCGCCCTTTCCGACGCCGCCGCGAAGACGATTTACGCCAACGCCGCGCGGGCAGTGAAGGGCTACACGGCGCTGGTCAACGGCGCGCGAGAGGCCATCGCGGCGGAGTGCCGGCGCATGATCGAGCTCTGGGGAAGCGCCGGCCGGGCCGATGAGGTGCTGTCCGCCGCCCGCCCGTGGCGCGAGGTGATGCACGTCATCGAATACAACGTGGAGGGGCTGTCAGAGGAAGAGGCCGCGGCCCTGCGCGAGGAGGGCCGCAAGGTGCTCTTGAAGGTCCCCGGCGTGCGCGCGGTGGAAACGGGCGTGGCCATCCAGCCGCCGGACGCTCCCTTTCGCTACACTTGGCTGGTTCGCTTCTGCCAGCCGCAGGTGATAGATTATTACCGCGACCATCCGGATCACGTGAAATACGCCGATGAGCGTTTCCGGCCCGTGGCCGGCAACCGCGTGACCATCGATTTCGAACTGGACGAATAGACAGCGGGGGCACGAACGACGCCATGAACATACCGTTCGCCAACATGCCGTTTCTGCGCCGCAACGAGACGAAGATCCCGGCGCGCACATGGAACGCCTGGCTGCGCTGGCGCAAGCGACACGACGAGCTGCTGGAGATACCGCTGAAGGCGCGGCCCGGCACCGTGGTGCTGGCCAATGACGACTGCTGGGTGTTCGTGGACATGAAGCACGGCGGCGCGCCGCTCATCATGTGGCTGGACTTCCGTCCCGAGGAACGCGGCATGGCGCTGCACGAGGGCGTGCCCTGCGCCGTGCAGTTCTACGACTACCCTGGCGCGCGGTTCTACGACGCCGTCATCGGGGAACTGACGGAATACCTGGAACAGGCCCTGAAG
>JALTZY010000420.1:27142-30183 GCA_027045905.1 Paracoccaceae bacterium | reverse complement strand
CCCCGGCTCGCCGCCACGCCGGAGCGGCTGGGTCCGGCGGTGGCGGCGAGCCGGGGCGGGATCAGACGGCTGGAAGAGGGGATGCCGGTCCTGCGCCCGGTGCGCACCGGGCGCCCGGCGGCGGGGCGCGGCTGGATCGGCTTCACTCCCCGGGCGGCCTTCGTCTCCACCTCCCTGCGCCTCACCCCGCTCCTGCCGGGATGGCTGGGGCTTGTCTTCGCCGCCGGGCTGATGCTTTGGGGCTGGCTCAGAGAAGGCCGACGGTGAGGCGGGCAGGTACGCGGGTCCGGGTTCGGGCGATTTTCTGCGAGAAGTGGCTCCCCCCGCATCCGGTACCGCCGCCTGTGAGGGGCGCGGGAGGCCGGGCCGGTGGCAGAAGGCGGTCGACAGAAAGCGGAGCGGCGATTAGATTGCTCCCGGTATTTGAAGCAGATTGGAAACCCCGTGCCCGCCAGATTGATGACCGCCCGCCTGCTGCCCCTGGCTCTTGCCCCTGCCTTTGCTCTTGCGGCCAGCCTTGTGCCTGGCCTTTCCGGCACTGCATTCGCACAGGCGGGACAGCGGGACGCGCTTGCGCGATGTCTGGATCTCGCCGGTCCGCCGGACAATGCCTTGCCAGCCAGCGCGGAAACGCTTGCGGCCTTGCGCGCGGCGGCACCCGATTGCGATGCGGCGATTGCCGATGGCACGGCCGATGCCCGGGTGCATTTCCTGATGGGGGTGCTGCAGCAGAGCGAAGGGGCCCTGGCGCTGGCCATGGATCATTTCCGCACCGCTGCCTGGATGGGCCTGCAGCGGGGGGGGGCTGGTGTCGCGGATGAGGCCCTTGCTGCTTCCGAAGCGGTTCCCGAATCCGGCACCGGGCCCCGGATTCATACCCGTCCCCGGCCTCGGGGGGGCGATGCTCCGGCTGTCGCCGCCTCCCCCCGCCCGGAATCGGCCCCGGCTGCGCCGGTCCCCTTCGGTGCAGCAGCGGACAGCGCGGAAAGCCCCCCCGAAGTGCCGACCGCCGTCCTCGCCCCGCCGCTGCCGGCGAGCGAAGCCGCTGCTTCCTCCGCGCCGGAACCGGCAGGAGAATCCACGCCCGGGGCCGTATCGGAATCGGACGAAACCCCGCCGCCTTCTCCTGCCCCGAACGACGCGCAGGCAAGCGCCGAAGCCCGGTGTGCCGCCCTTGCCGGCCCGCCCGACAGCGGAGTGCCGGTCAGCCCCGCCGCCCTGGAGCAGAGCCTTGCCGCCCTGCGCCTGGCCCGGCCCTTCTGCGAGCAGGCCATTGCCGAAGGGACCGCCAGCGCCGAGACTCATTTTCAGCTTGCCGTCCTGCTGCAGAGCGAGGGGCAGCACGAGGCCGCGCTGGCGCATTTTCGAGAGGCGGCCGGGATGGGGCTGGCGGCGGCGCATACCAGACTTGGCGACTACGCCCTGTTCGGCATCGGTCCGGTGAGGCCGGATGTGGATGCGGCGGTGAGTGCCTATCGCATCGCCGCGCAGGGTGGCGACCTGGCGGCTGCCACCACCCTGGCCTTCCTCTACCGGCTGGGCCGCGGGGTGCCGCGTGATCCGGCGCGGATGCTGGAGTTGCTCACCGCCGCCGCCGATGGCGGCTACCAGTTCGCCCAGTACCGCTTGGCGCAAACCTATCTCAGTGGCGACGGTATTCCTGGCGGGCGCGACGAGGCCTTGGGCGTGCCTGATCCGGAGCAGGGTATTCGCTACCTGGAGCGTGCCGCCCGCCAGGGCAATCCGAAGGCGATTCTCGAACTGGCTCGGCTCTATGGCGACAATTCCGGTGGTATTCCCGCCGACCCCGAGGCCCATGCCTTCTGGGTGCAAAGGGCCGCCGAGACCGGCGATCCGGCAGCGCTGGCCGCGCTGGGGATGCTCTACGAAACCGGGCGCGGGGTGGCGCAGGACCCCGAGCGCGCCGCCGAACTCTATGTCCGGGCGCTGGAGAGCGGAAAGGTCACGCTGCAGAGCTTGCGGCGCGACCCCGCCGGGCGCGTGCCTGCCTGGGACCGGGCCACGGCGATGGCCTTTCAGCGGATCCTGCAGGCGCGCGGCCTGTATGATGGGGCGATCGACGGGATCATCGGCCCCATGTCCGCCCGCGCCGCCGCCGCCCTGGCGTCATAGGCGGGGGCCGGGCCGTCGCCCTGCTTGCGGCCCGCCAAGGCCGCTTGTCATTGCCGCTTTCGCTTCCCGGGCATTCCGGCCAGGTGATTCTTTCCGTCTCGCACATGGTGATTGACAGGAGGTTGACAGCCGGCCGGCCCCAGGGATTTTGCTCCGATTTTGCTCCGGAATCCGGCTGAAACCCGCGCAAACGGGCTCAGGCCGGCCATTTTCCGCCATTTCGCGGCGAATTTTGCCCGAATTCGCACGGCTTTATTGTTTCGTTCATCTGCCCTGGGTAATCGAAGGGCATGAGGGACAGAGAATTCGGGGCGGCTGTCACGCCGGCCCACGATCCGGATCATATCATTGCCCGTCTCCAGCCCCATGCCATTACCGCGCTGGTGGGGTCGGTCTTCCTGAGCCTGATCGCATCGCTGGTCACGGCCTATTTCGCTGTGGTGATGCCCTCTTTCGATGTCCTTTTCCGCCCGGTCACGCCCCCGGGTCCTGCCGTTCAGCACGACGCGCCCGAGCCGTGGTTCGGCACCGGGGCTTTTTCGGCCGCGGCAGACAATCCGCCGGTCCTGCCGGTGCTGCTGGCGCCGGTTGCGCAGGTATCGGCGCCGGCGGGGGGGGGCGGGGCCGGGGGGGGGCGGGCCGGGGAGGAGGGGGCGGGGCGGGGTGGGCGGGTGCGGGGGGGCGGAGAGGGCGCGCAGCGCGCGGGGGTGGTCGGGGTGCGGCGGGTGGCGTTTGCGGTGTTGCTCGTCTTTCTGCCGCTGCTTGCGCTCACCCTCCTGATCGGCCCGGAGGGCGGCTTCACCGAGGAGGAGCGAAGCCGCATCGTCGCCGTCGGGGCGGCGCGTGCGGTTTCGCTCGGGCCACGCATCCTGCGTGCGGAAACCGCAGCCCTCGCCGCGCTCGCCCTC
>JALTZY010000420.1:0-27132 GCA_027045905.1 Paracoccaceae bacterium | reverse complement strand
GCCCGGGCCGAGGATATCCGCTCGGGTCTTGCGCGCCTTGCGCGCGGAAGCCTGGCTCCGCCGCTGCGGGTGATCGCCGGTGCGCCGCCGCATGTCGCGCCCCAGCGCCCTGCGGACCTTCCGGCGCGGCTGGCCGTGGCCGAAGCCGCCGGGGGAGCGGTCCTGCCCGCACCGGCGCGCCCGGCCGAAATCGTTGCTGCTGCCGTCGGCATGAGCGCACCGGCGGAGGATGCCACCGCGCGGCGCAATCCGGTGGAAGAGGCGCTTGCCGCGCTGGCCCTGTCCACCTCGCCGCGCCCGCAGCCGCGCCCGGCCGTTCAGGCCGCTCGGGCGGCACGGGGGGGGGCTGGCGGTCCTGCCGCTTCGACAGATCCGGTCGAAGATCTGCGCCGGGCCAGCCTGGGCCTGCCCGATACTGCCGGGGTCCTGCCGGAGCGGGGGGAGGGCGGCTTCTCCGGGCGTTGCTCGCCACGCCTGGCCCGTGCGATTCCACGCCGCCCCGGCAGCGCCAGGGACGGGCGCGCCTTCGTTGCCGGGCTGAGCGATGCTGCCGGGGGAGCACGCGATGCGGCGGTTGTTCGCGCGCTTCTGTCCGGCAATGTTCCGGGCTATCTGCGCCGCCTGGTGCCGGTCACCTTCGCGGGTACCCTGGCCGATGGGCGCCAGGCGCGGATCACCATCTGCGTGATGCCGGACTATCTGGCCGTGGGCAGCGATCGTGACCATGTGCGCGTACCCCTGGGGCTCAGAGCCGCTGGCCGGGTGGCGGAGGCCTTCGACATGATGCTGCCGACCACGCGCATGGTGGATGCCATCTACGCCCAGGCCGCGGTGCGCCTTGTGCCTCAGCCCATGCCCGCGGGCGGGCAGATGGTCACCACCGGCTATTTCCTGCGCCATAACGCGACGATCGAGCGCCAGCTGGCCGCTGCCGGTGCGCGCCCGGGGGCGCTGGTGGCCGGGCAGAAAAAGGACCTGGTGCTGACCAATCGCCTGGCCAGCAGCCCCGGCAGGGTGGCCATCTATGGCTGGCACCGCCCCGGCGGGCGCCCGATCCAGCCCCTTTCCACCGTTCACGGGGCGGCCTATGCCGATTACAGCCACGGCATCCGTCTGGTCAGCCGTACCGCCTATCTGAACGGGCGGCCGGTGGATCTGGAGGACCTGCTGATGGACGGTCGCTATGCCCGGCTCCTGAACAGGGAAGGTCCCATCGGCGGCGCGGCCATCCGCATCGCCGCGCGCTGAAGGAATCGGCGAGGGCGCCTGCTGCGGAGCGCGTGGGGCGGCTTATTCGCCGTAGGGGATCCAGATGGTCTTGACCTCGGTGGCGTGGTCGAGGAAGTCGCGGCCTTCGGACTCGGGGGCGAACCAGTCGCGGCTCCGGGCGTTGTTGACCCAGGTGCGCTTGAGATTGCCGGCGCTTTCGTGCTCCACGAGGGCCGAGATGTCGGCGCCTGAATGGGACCAGATCGCGTCCACGTCGAGATGACCGGCAAGGGGGCGGGCCAGATCGGCGTGATCGCCGGTGATGATGTTGACCACGCCGGCGGGCACATCCGAGGTCTCCAGCACCTGGTAGAAATCGGTGGCCGCGAGCGGGAAGGGCTGGCTTGCCACCAGCACCACGCGGTTCCCCATGGCAATGGCCGGGGCCATCAGGGAGACGAGGCCCAGCAGCGGCGCTTCGTCCGGGCAGAAGGCGCCGATCACGCCCACCGGCTCGCGCATGGCCAGCGCCGTGCCGCGGATCGGAACGCTGCGCGCGGCGCCGTCGTATTTGTCGGCCCAGGCGGCATAGGTGAACAGGCGCCTTGTGGCGGCCTCGACCTCGCGCGCGCCGGTGCGCTTGCCGGTGAGCGCATTGATCCGGGCGGCGAATTCCTCGGCCCGGGCGTCGAGATTTTCACCGATATAGTAGAGGATCTGCGTGCGCAGGTGGCCGGTCGAGCCCGCCCAGGAGCGGGCGGCATGGGCGGCTTCGATGGCATTGCGGATATCCTTGCGGTTGGCAAGGCCCGCATGGCCCAGAAGCTTGCCGGACTTCGACCAGACCGCGCGCGAATAGCCGCCATCGGGGCGGGTCTGCATGCCACCGATATAGAATTTGGCGGTGCGATCGAGGCTGTTCACCTGCGCGTTTTCGGGCGCCGGGAAAGGGGCGATGGGCCTGGCGGGCGTGGTTTTCACCTTTGGTTTCGAATAGGCGGTCAGCCCCTCGAAGCCGCCCTCGCGGCCAAAGCCCGATTCGCGCACCCCGCCGAAGGGGGCGGCGGCGTCGAACATGTTGGTGCCGTTGATCCAGACCACGCCGGCGGCGAGCTTGGGGGCGATGTCGAGTGCGAGGTTGATGTTCTCGGACCAGACCGAGGCGGCGAGGCCGTAGCTGGTATTGTTGGCGAGCGCCACCGCCTCGGTCGGGGTTCGGAACGTGGTGGAGACCAGGACCGGGCCGAAAATCTCCTCCTGCATCAAGGGGTTGGCGCTGGTGAGGCCGGTGATCAGCGTGGGCGGATACCATGAGCCGCGATTGGGGATCGTGCAGGGCGTCTGGTGGATTTCGCCCTCGCCGCCATGGGCCTCGACCAGCCCCGCGACGCGCGAGACCTGCACCGGATCCACCAGCGCACCGATGTCGATCGCCTTGTCCAGCGGATCTCCCACGCGCAGCTTGCCCATGCGGGCGATGAGGCGGGCGTGGAAATCATCGGCAATGCTCTCGGCCACCAAGAGGCGCGAGCCCGCGCAGCAGACCTGGCCCTGGTTGAACCAGATCGCATCCACCAGCCCTTCGACGGCGCTGTCGAGATCGGCATCGTCAAAGACGATATAGGGCGACTTGCCGCCAAGCTCGAGCGTAAGGGCGATGCCCCGCCCGGCCGTGGCGCGGCGGATGATCCGGCCCACCTCGGTGGAGCCGGTAAAGGCGATCTTGTCGATATCGGGATGCCGGGTCAGCGCCTCGCCCACGCGCCCGTCGCCGGTGACGATGTTGATGACGCCTGCGGGCACGCCGGCCTCGGTGCAGATCTCGGCAAACAGGAGCGCGGTGAGCGAGGTATATTCGGCGGGCTTCAGCACCACCGTGTTGCCCATGGCCAGCGCCGGGGCGATTTTCCAGGCGAGCATCAGCAGCGGGAAGTTCCACGGGATGATCTGCCCGGCGACGCCCAGCGGCGCGCGGTCGGCAAGCTCGCTGTCGGCCAGCTGGGCGAGCCCCGCATGGTAGTAGAAATGGCGGGCAACGAGGGGGATGTCGATATCGCGGCTTTCGCGGATCGGCTTGCCGTTGTCCAGCGTCTCCAGCACCGCGAACAGGCGCGCGTGCTTCTGGATCAGCCGCGCCAGCGCGTAGAGCACGCGGGCGCGCTCGTGCCCCGGGCGGCGCGACCACGGGCCGAAGGCGCGCCGGGCGGCGCTGACGGCGGCGTCCACGTCATCGGCGCTGGCCTGGGTGATCCGGGCAAGCTCCTCGCCATTGGCCGGGGTGCGACTGGCAAAGGTCTCGCCGGGGGCGGTCATGCGGCCGGCGATAAAGAGGCCGAAGCGGCGATCGTGGTCGTCGAGCCAGCGCTCGGCCCGGGCCGGGCTTTCGGGGGCGGGGCCGTATTCCATGCTTTCGAAAATATCCTTGACGGTCATGGGCTTATCCCATCGCGTGGCGGTAAGAGGCCGAGTAGTGGCCGGTGACATGGTGCTCAAGCTGGCGCTCGATATCACCGAGCAGGCTGGAGGCGCCAAAGCGGAACAGATGCGGGGTGAGCCATTCGTTGCCCAGCTCTTCCTTGATCAGGGCGAGGTAGGCAAGGGCCTGTTTTGCCTTGGAAATCCCGCCCGCGGGCTTGTAGCCCACGCGGATGCCGGTCTGCGCGTGATAGGCGCGGATCATGCGGATCATCACCAGGCTGACGGGCAGGGTGGCGTTGACGGCTTCCTTGCCGGTGGAGGTCTTGATGAAATCGGCGCCGGCCATCATGCTGACAAGGCTCGCGCGTGCCACGTTGCGCAGGGTGCCAAGCTCGCCGGTGGCGAGGATCGCCTTCATGTGCGCCGGCCCGCAGGCCTCGCGAAAGGTCTTTACCTCCTCGTAAAGCGCCTGCCAGTTGCCGGTCAGCACATGGCGACGGCTGATCACGATGTCGATCTCGCGCGCCCCGGCGGCCACGCTTTCGCGGATCTCCTCGACGCGCAGGCGAAACGGGCTGAGCCCGGCGGGAAAGCCGGTGGAGACGGCGGCGACGGGGATCCCCGAGCCCTTGAGCGCCTCGAGCGCCGGAGCGATCATCTCGTGATAGACGCAGACCGCCCCGGTGGTGAGCCCCTCCATGCCGAGCGCGGCGAGCAGGTCCGCGCGCAGCGGCTGGCGCGCCTTCATTGCCAGGCGCTTCACCCGACCGGGCGTGTCATCGCCCGAAAGCGTGGTCAGGTCGATGCAGCTCACGGCCCTGAGCAGCCAGGCGGCCTGGTAGTCCTTTTTCACCGGGCGGCGGGCGGGCAGGCTGGCCGCGCGGCGCTCGACGGCGGAGGTGTTGACGGCGACGGCGCTGAGCCAGTCCATGTCGAGCCCCATGCCCGGATTGCGGGTCTCGGTGACTTGCGGCAGGGCCGTGGGCCGGGTGCTTTTCCGCGTGTCGCGCATGCCGGTTGTTTCGTGGTTTTGCATATGTCTGCCCTAGTGTATGCTCCGGTGCCCGTCCCGGTGCGGTCCTGAATATATGCTCCGGTATCTGCGCCGGTGCGCGCTCGCGGGTGAGGGATGCAGGTTCGCACGGAGGGCGGAAAATGGCAAGCTGACCGCGCGGTCAAGGTTCCGCGCGATGCTTCCTCATGCCCCGGCGGGGCGCTTCGGGTCCGGGGCGGCGGGGTGCCTGTGGGAGGGCCATGGGGGAACGGCCTGATTCGAGGTTTCCGGCGGGAGTGCTCGGGCAAGCGTGAAGATCAGGATTGGCTGTATTCGCGCGGGCCGCCGGAGCCGATGCGCCAGCCGGTGAGGCGGCGGTTCTGGTGGCACATGCGGTGGCTGAGCAGCTTTCGGGTAAGCCTCAGAAGGGTGCTGGCATGGGCCGGGTCGCCGGCGATGTCGTGGAGCTCGTGCGGGTCGTCCTGCAGGTCGAAGAGGAGCGGGGGCAGGTCGCCGTTGAAATGCACGAGCTTCCAGCGCTCTTCGCGCAGGATGGCGAGGTTCGAACGGTTCAGGCTGGTGCCGGCGGCGGCGGCGCGGGGGGTAATCCTGTCGGGCTCGCCGAATTCGAGCTCCATATGCACGCAGTCGCGCCATTCCTGCGGCGTGTCTCCTTCGAGCCAGGGGCGCAGAGAGGTGCCGTCGAGCCCCGATGGGGGTTTGCCGCCGAGCAGATCGAGGATCGTGGGCACGATATCAATGCTTTCGCTGAAGGCGGTGACGCGGCGGCCGTGGGCCTCGGGCAGGCGCGGGTCGCGGATCATCAGCGGCACATGCCAGGCGCCTTCATAGGGGGTCTGCTTGCCCCATTGGCGGTGCTCGCCCAGCATCTCGCCGTGATCGGCCATGAACAGGATCAGGGTTTCGTCATACTGGCCGCTCTCCTTCAGCCACCTGATGACACGTCCGAAATGCGCGTCCACCTCGCTGGCAAGCCCGAGATAGATAGCGCGCAGGGTCTGCAGGCCGGCATCGCTGTCTTCATCGACCGTGCAGCCCGTGACCGTATCCTGCATGGCAGGGGACTTGAGCGCGCCTTCCATGAAGGGATGCACGGCGGCCTCATCGGCAAGGCTCGCAAGGCGCGCGGGCAGCGGCAGGCGGGCGGGGTCGTACATGCGGTTGTAGGGGGCCGGCGCGACCAGCGGCGGGTGCGGGCGGATCCAGGTGGCGAGCGCGAACCAGTCCTGCCCGGCGCGTTCGGTGAGGTCGGAGAGAAGCCGGTCGGTCAGAAAGGCGGTGTCGCTATGCTCGGCGCGGTAGAAGGGCGGATCGTCCGGGCGCGGCGGCCGGGCGGGGTCCGGCGAGACGGGATCGTAGAAGCGAGCGTAATCGGGCAGCACGTATCCCTGTTCGCGCAGGTAAGCGCGCCACGGGTAGCTCTCCATCAGGCGCATTTCCAGCATCTCGCGCATGCCCGGCAGCACCTGCTCTTCGGTCCTGAGCATCGGGTCGGCAGCTGCGTGGGCGGTCGGGTCGGCCGGCGTGTCGGTATAGCCGAACAGCAGCGGCTCGTAGCCCAGCGCGCGCGCCTCCAGCGCCAGATTCGCCGTGCCGGCGGCGAGCGGAGTGCCGTTGCGCACCGAGCGGTGGTTCATCGCATAAAGCCCGGTGAGGATCGAGGCGCGCGAGGGACCGCAGGGATTGGTTGCCGAGTAGTGGCGCGTGAAGGTGACGGCCTCGCTCTGAAAGGCGCGCAGGTTCGGAAGCTCCACATGCGCCGCCAGCGCCCCGTCGAGGCAGTCGGCGCGCAGCTGGTCGGCGATCAGGATCAGGACTTTCATTTCTTCTCTCCCCTGCCCGAAGAAAGGCCGGGCGCGCCGCCGGGTCAAGCCCGAAAGCGCCGCTCCGGTCAGGCGGTCCGGCTTGCCTTGCCGGTGTGCGGCTCGTGGCAACGGCGGGGTTGCAATGGGGCGGCGGACCCGCTAGTTATAGCTCGATAACATTCACCGGCCCGGGAGTCCTCATGTCTGCAGCATCCCTTCCCCTCTCCCCGACCTGGCGGCGCCTCCTGGCGCTGGCGGCGCTGGTTTTCGCCATTGCCACCCTTTTCAAGGGCGGCTCGGTGATCTTCGACCCCGACAGCGCCCGCGCCAGCATGGAGAATTACGTGCCCTTCGTGGTCTGGTTCAATTTCTTCGCCGGTTTTTTCTACATGGCCGGCGCCTATGCCATCTGGGCGGCAAGGCCCTGGGCGCGCGCGCTGGCGCTGGCCATCGCCCTCGCCACTCTGGCCGTCGGCGTGGCATTTGCGATTCACGCCATCGGCGGCGGGGCTTTCTCCCTGCAGACCGTGGGCGCGCTGCCGTTGAGATTCGGCTTCTGGCTGTTCATTGCTCATAAACTTTCCAGGGCATAGGCTGCATCATCCGAACCGAATCCGGGAGAGGCACATGCGAAGCGGTTTCAAGCTCATCCTGATGACCCTGCCGCTGGTGATTGCGGGGGCGGGCTTCGTCGCCTGGACGATTTCCAGCAGGCCCGCCCCGGCTCAGGAGGGTATCCGGGAGCGTGCGGTCAGCGTGCGCGTCATCACCACACGCCAGACCACGCTCAGCCCGGAAGCCACCGGCTTCGGCCTGGTCGCTCCGGCGCGCCATTTCGAGGCCATCGCCCAGGTGACCGGCACTGCCGAATATGTGAACCCCGCGCTCAAGCAGGGCGAGATACTGGAGGCCGGGAGCGAGCTGGTGCGCCTGTCCGACAGCGACTATGTGCTCGCCATCGCTCAGGCCCGGGCCAATATCCGCGCCGCGGAGGCCAAGCTGGCCGAAATCGCCGTCTCGGAAGAAAACCTCAAGGCGGGGCTGGCCATAGAACAGCAGGCACTGGAGATCCGGGAGGCCGAACTGACCCGGGTCGAAAGGCTCTACGAGGCCGGCACCGCCAGCCGCTCGGCACTGGACAATGCCCGGGCCGCCTGGCTTGCACAGCGCCAGAAGCTGCAGAGCCAGCAGAATGCGCTCGCTCTTCTGCCGACCCAGCGCGAGGTGCAGAAGCAGCAGATCGCCGTTTATCAGGCAAGCCTCGCCACTGCCGAGCTGAATCTCGAGCGCACCCGCCTGACCCTGCCCTTCGCGGCGCGGGTCAGCGCGGTCTCGGTGGAGGTGGGGCAATTGGTGCGCTCGGGGCAGAGCGTGGCCAGCCTTGACGGCGTCCAGACCGCCGAGGTCGAGGCGCAGATATCGGCCGAGGATCTGCGCAGGCTGTTTCACCGCCTGTCCCGGACAGAGGCCGGGGAAGGGGCCGGCGAAGCGGTCGCAGAGGACGAAAGGGGCGCGCAGGGTGCGGAAGCCGCGGGAAGCGGGCAAGGAGAAGGGCGCGAGGGGGGCGGTACCGCGGATGGCGGCCTTGGGAGCCTAGCTCTGGACCCCACCGCTTTCACCGACCGGATCGGGGCCATGCAAATCGGTGCTAGCGTGCGTCTGCGCATGGGCGAAGACATGCTGGTCTGGCCCGCCCGGCTGGACCGTTTTTCCAGCGCCATCGACCCCAGGAGCGGTACTATCGGCGTGATCGTGCAGGTCGATAATGCCTATGGCCGCGCCGAACCGGGCACCCGCCCGCCCCTGACCAGAGGCATGTTCGTCGAGGTCGGCCTGCAGGCTCCGCCCGAGCCCGGGATCCTCATTCCGCGTGCCGCGCTGCGCGGCAGCGAGGTGATGGTCGCCGATGCCGACGATCGTCTGCGCCTGGTGCCGGTGACGGTGGCGCTGGAGCAGGGGGACCTGGCGCTGATCACGCAGGGGCTCGAGCCGGGGATGCGCCTGGTGGTCTCGACCCCGGTGCCGCTGGTAGAGGGGCTGCTGCTGGCTCCGCAGGTGGACAGGGCGCTGGAAGCGCGCCTGCGGGCGGCGGGAGTCGGCGAATGATCCGCTTTTTTGCCGGCCACCCGACGATTTCGAACCTGCTGATGATCCTGCTGCTGCTGGCAGGGCTTGTCA
Source organism: Paracoccaceae bacterium (assembly GCA_027045905.1). GTDB lineage: Bacteria > Pseudomonadota > Alphaproteobacteria > Rhodobacterales > Rhodobacteraceae > JAAEUB01. Next base: position 18,507 of record JALTZY010000420.1, on the reverse strand, counting down.
CCGGCCCTTCCCTCTTGCGCGAGACCTTTCCGCGCAAACCGCCTTCGCGGGTCGAGGTCAGCGTGCCCTATCCGGGTGCGCGCCCGGAGGATGTGGAGAGCGCCATCTGCGAGCGTGTCGAAAGGGCGCTCGATGCGGTGACCGGGCTCGACACCGCCTCCTGCGAATCCCGCGAGGATCTGGCGCGCTCGGTGGCGACCATGGTCGAGGGGGAGGATTTCCAGACATTTCTCAATGACATCAAGAGCGAGGTCGAGGCCATCACCGACTTTCCCGACCGCGCCGAGCCCCCCCGTGTCAAGGCGCTGGGACTGACCGATTTCGTCGCTTCGGTCTCGATCACCGGCCCGCCGGGGCGGCCGGATCTGAAGGATTATGCCGAGGATTTGCGCGGGCGCATGTTGCGCTACGGCGGTATCCCCATCGTCACCGTCAGGGGATTTTCCACCCGCGAGCTGCGCGTGGGGCTCAGGGCGGATGCGCTGCAGCAATTCGGCTTTTCCGTGGCCGATGTGGCCCGGGCCATCCAGGCGGGCAGTCTCGACCTGCCTGCTGGCTCGATCGAGGCGCGCGACGAAACCCTGCTCGTGCGCCTTGGCGAAGAGCGCCGTGACGTGATCTCCCTGGGCGATCTGGTGATCCGCTCGACAGCCAATGGCGGTCAGGTGCGCCTGAGGGAAGTGGCCGAGATCACGGAGGTTTTCGAGAACGAAGACGACCGCATCCTGTTTGACGGCAGGCTTGCGGCGGTGCTGGACATCTCAAAGACCCGCACCGAGGACGCGCTTGAGGTGATCGACCGGGTAAGGGACTTTCTGGCCGAAGAGCGTGCCCGTGTCCCCGAAGGGGTCACGCTGGAGATCACTGCCGATGCCGCCAGCGTGGTGCGCGAGCGCCTGATGCTGGTAGTGGTCAACGGGCTGCAGGGGCTGGCACTGGTGGCGCTGGTGCTGTGGCTGTTCTTCGGCTTCCGCTTTGCCTTCTGGGTGGCGATGGGGCTGCCGGTGAGCTTCATGGGCGGGGTGGCGCTGATGTATGCGGTGGGATATTCGCTCAATCTGATGACCACCCTGGGCCTGCTGATCGTCATCGGCCTGCTGATGGACGACGCCATCGTCATCTCCGAGAACATCGCCCGATTGCGGGAAAGGGGGCTCGGTGCCCTCGAGGCCGCCGTGCAGGGTGCGCGCCAGGTGTTTTTCAACGTGCTGGCCTCCTTTGCCACCACGGCGATGATCTTCGGTTCGCTGGCCTTTCTCAAGGGCGATCTGGGCGCGGTGCTCCGGGTGGTGCCGGTGGTGATGCTGTTCGTGCTGACGATCTCGCTGATCGAGGCCTTCCTGATCCTGCCTCACCACCTGATTCACAGTCTCGAGGCGCCGTGCAAGACATCGGGGCTGTCCGCCCGCGCCAACCGGGCGCTCTTCTGGCTGCGCGAGCGCGTGGTCGGGCCGGTGGTGGACCTGACCATCCGGCTGCGCTACGTCACCGCCGGGCTCGCGGTGGCGGTGCTGCTGGTGTCGGTGGGGATGCTGAGCGGGGGGTATCTGAAATTCGTCGCCTTTCCCGAGCTTGACGGAGACACGATCGAGGCCCGCATCCTGCTGCCGCAGGGCACGCCGCTTCAACGCACCGAGCAGATCGTCACCCGGCTGGAAGCCGCGCTCGAAGAGGTCAACCGGGAGCTCAGCCCGCTGCAGCCGAGCGGGGCCGAGCTGATCCGCCATGTTTCGGTCTTTTATGGCACCAACAAGGATTCCTTCGAGAGCGGCGCCCATGTGGCGACGCTGAGCGTTGACCTGCTGCCCTCTGCCCGGCGCGCCAGCCGCCCGGACGACGTGATGGCGCTATGGCGCGAAAAGACCGGCGCCGTGCCTGACGTGATCAGTCTGAAATTTGCCGAATCCACCATCGGTCCGGCAGGTATCGCCATCGACATGCGCCTGAAGGGTGACGACCTGGGCGAACTCAAGGCCGCGGCGCTGGAGCTGGAAGACTGGCTCTGGAGCTACAGGGGCGTCACTTCCATCCTCGACGACCTGCGCCCGGGCAAGCGCGAACTGGAGATCCGCCTCTCCGATGCAGCCGCGCCCATGGGCATCACCGCGGCAATAATCGCCGACCAGCTGCGTGCCGCCTGGCTGGGCACAACGGTCGCGCAGATGCAGGTGAACGGTCAGCTGCTCGAGGTCACTGCTCGCTTCTCCGAGGCCGACCGGACCTCCTTCGAGGTATTCGACAATTTCATCGTCACCCGCCCCGATGGCTCCCATGTGCCTCTCTCGGTGGTGGCCGAGATCACTCCCCGGCAGGGGGTGAGCCGGATCAACCGCGAAGACGGCATCCGCACCGTGACCATCCAGGGCAGCATCGACACGCGCATCGCCAATGCCGCCGCCATCGTTGCGGATACGCTCAAGCGCTTCATACCTGACCTGCTGGCACGCTACCCGGGCGTCACCCTGGATATCGAAGGCCAGCGCGCCGAGGCCCAGAAGACCCAGAAATCCATGCTCAAGGGCTTCGGCGTGGGCCTGATCGGCGTGTTCCTGCTGCTCAGCTTCCAGTTTCGCTCCTATATCGAGCCGCTGGTGGTGATGCTCATCATCCCGCTGTCCCTGGCCGGCTCGATCTTCGGCCACCTGGCAATGGGGCTGGATTTTTCCATGCCTTCGATGCTGGGATTCGTCGCGCTGGCCGGGGTGGTGGTGAACAATTCGATCCTGCTGGTGGATTTCGTCAAGCACGAACACGGCGATGCCGCCAACGTAGCCGAAGCCGCCGCCCGCGCCGCCCGGGCCCGCTTCCGGGCGATCTTTCTGACCTCGCTTACCACCATCGTCGGCCTGCTGCCGATCCTGCTGGAAACCAGCCTGCAGGCGCAGATCCTGATCCCGCTGGTCACCTCCCTGGCCTTTGGCCTCAGCGCGTCGAGCCTGGTGGTGCTGTTCATCCTGCCCGCGATCTACGCGATCCTGGACGATTTCTCCCTCTCCACCCTGGCACGGGAGCGGCGTGCCAGGGCTCGGGTGGCGGCGGCGGCTCCGGGTACCGGAAGTTGAGCCATACGCCCCCTCCGCGCGGCCCGTGGGGCGGGTTTTCGTGGGAATTTCGTGCTTCCGGAGGCTCGCTGCGCTCGGAAAGGCGCGGGTTCCGGCGGCTGTCATTTTCCGGGGAAATGCGGTGGCGCGGCAGATCCCGCGGGAGCGGGGCATGCCTGGCGCGCTGGCGAGGATCAGGCGAAGCGGGCCGGGGAGAGGGCGGCGCAGGTCGCCGCGTCAAGCGCTGGGGCACGCCCGCCGGCGAGGTCGGCGAGCAGGCGGCTGGCGGCAGGCGCGGTCTGGAAGCCATAGCCGCCCTGGCCGGCCATCCACAGAAAGGACGCATCCGCCGCATCCGGGCCGATCACCAGCACCCGGTCGGCAGCGAAGCTGCGCAGGCCGGCCCAGTTGGCCAGCATCCGGGTGACCGGAGCGGTGACGCAGGCCTCGTAGGCGGCAATGCCCTGGGCCAAGGTCAGATCCTCGGCCCATGCGTCATGGGGCTCAACCGGGGTTTCGTCGGCCGGTGAGATCAGCAGCGCGCCGGCATCGGGCTTGGCATACCAGCTTTCGCCGGCGCCGATCAGCATTGGCCAGCGGGCCGTATCCAGCCCTTCGGGCGCGGCCACACGGGCCATGGAGCGGCGCATCGGGGTGATGCCAATCGGCGCGATGCCGGCCATCCGCGCCACCTCGTCGGCCCATGCTCCGGCGGCATTGACCAGCCGGCGGGCTTCAAACGCCCGCTCTCCCGCCCGCACCTGCCAGCCGCTTTCGCTGCGGCGGATCCCGGTCACTCTCTGCCTGGTCAGCACCTGCCCGCCATTGGCGCGGATCTCGCGGGCAAAGAGCTGCAACAGCCGGTCGGTGTCGATATCCCACGCCTTGGCGTGATAGCCGATCCGCGTCACCGCCTCGCGCCGCAGCACCGGCACCAGCTCGCGCGCTTCGTCAAAGCCGAGCGGCTCCATCCCCAGCGCCCGGATGTCGCGCTCGGCGGCCTCTTCCTCGCCCGCGGCGCCGATAACCATCAGCCCGCGCGGGGTGAGCAGGCCGGTCTGGCGGTGGAAAAAATCGCCGCTCGCCCGGCTCAGCGCCACCACGGCCGGGGTGCCGTAATTGGGCTCGTAGAGCGCTGCCGAGCGCCCCGAGGCGTGATAGCCCAGCGTGTCCTCGCTCTCGAGCAGGCAGACGCGGCCCAGCGCCGAGAGCCGTGCGCCGACCGAAAGCCCGGCAATGCCGCCGCCGATGATCAGAAAATCGTCCATGCGCCCGGTGTGGCACAGGGGGGCGGAAAGGGAAAGGCCCGGATTCTCCCGGGCCTTTCCGCTTCGAGATTCGGGAAGGTCAGTCCCGGTGCGGGCCGAAATCGGCGGCGGTGATGACTCCGTCGCCATTGCGGTCCTTGCGGGCGAACCAGTCCTCGGAGGAGGCGAGGAACTCCTCTAGCGTGACCTGCCCGTCGCCATCGAGATCGGTGGCTTCACGGGCCATGCCCTCGCCTTTCCGGCCGCCGCCATGGCCGCCCTTCGCACCGGCGCCTTCTTCGGCGTGGTCGGCGGCGCGGGTCTCGTCGAACAGGTCGTATTCGGCCGAATCCAGCACGCCGTTTTCATCCTGGTCGAACATGTAGAAGATATCGCCCCGCTTGAGGCGCAGTTCTTCCAGGGTGATCTGACCATCGCCGTTGTCGTCGAAATTTTCGATGAAATGCGCGCCGGGAGTCTGGGCGAAGGCGGCGCCGGCGCCAAGGGAAAGCAGGGCTGCCAGGGCGAGAGGAGTGAGGGGTTTCATGTATGTTCTCCGTTGTCGGTATGGGTGTCTGGTGCGCATCATTTAGTGAGGATATAGTTACAAACAATATGTCGGTCCAGATCTGCCGTATGACATGCCGGACCGGCCGGATGGTGCACCCGCCATCCGCCATCCGGCACCCCCGCCCGACGAGCGGAGCTGCCGGCGGCAAGAGGCCCGACCGGGGCCGGGCCTCTCGGATCATCACGCGATGGGGCCGGTCAGCTGGGCACTTCGCCCTCGAGCCCTTCGACGTAGAAGTTCAGCCCTGCCAGCGTACCGTCATCGGCCACTTCGCCCTCACCCAGCCAGGGGGTGCCGTCCTGCTTCTTCAGCGGGCCGGTGAACGGGTGATATTCGCCCGAGGCGATGGCGGTGATCATGGCTTCGGCTTCGGCCTTCACATCGGCCGGCACGGCGCTGGAAATCTCGCCGATCTTGACCATGCCCTTGCCGATTCCGTCCCAGGTGTTGACGCTCTGCCAGGTGCCGTCCATCACCGCCTGGGTGCGTTCGATGTAATAGGGCGCCCAGTTGTCGATGATCGAGGAGACCCGGGGCAGGGGCGCATATTCGGCCATGTCGGAAGCCTGGCCGAAGGTGATGACATTGCCCGCTTCCTGCGCGGCCGCCTGGGGCGCGGTCGAGTCGGTGTGCTGGAGCACCACATCGGCGCCCTGCTCGATGAGCGCCTTGGCCGCATCGGCCTCCTTGGCCGGGTCGAACCAAGTATAGACCCAGATCACCTTGAACTGCACGTCCGGGTTGACCTTGCGCGCATGGATGAAGGCGGAGTTGATCCCGCGGATCACCTCGGGGATCGGGAAGGAGGCGATATAGCCGATCACGTTGGACTTGGTCATGTGGCCGGCGATGATTCCCTGCACCGCGCGCCCCTCGTAGAATCGGGCCGAATAGACCGAGACATTGGGTGCGGTCTTGTAGCCGGTGGCGTGCTCGAATTTGACATTCGGGAATTTCTGGGCGGCGGCGATGGTGGCGTCCATGTAGCCGAACGAGGTGGTAAAGATCAGGTCGGCGCCGGCCAGGGCCATCTGGGCGATGGCGCGTTCGGCATCGGCGCCTTCGGGCACGCTCTCCTGATACATGGTTTCGACCGCATCGCCGAAATGAGCCTCGACCGCCAGGCGGCCCTTGTCGTGCTCGTAGGTCCAGCCGCCGTCGCCGATCGGACCCACATAGATGAAGCCGACCTTGGTCGGCTCGGCGGCGAGGGCGCGCCCGCCCAGTGCGCTGCCCAGCGCCAGCGCGCCGGCGCCCTTGAGGATGGTTCTGCGTTTCATGTCATTCTCCCTTGGAGGTTCCGGTTTCAGAAGGCTCGATGACCTCGGATTTCTTCTGTTTCTTCTTTTTTCTCTTGCCCTTTTTGCCGATATTCGTCTCGGCTTCAAGCAGGGCGGTGGTGACGATCGCCGCGGGCACGGCGACGATGCCCAGCCCGATGAACAGGATCGCGCTGGTAAACAGTCGCCCGCCCGGGGTGATCGGATACATGTCCCCATAGCCCACGGTGGTGAAGGTCGCCACCGCCCACCACAGGCTCATCGGGATCGAGCGAAAGGTTTCGGGCTGCGCTTCGTGCTCGAAGATGTAGATGCCCACGGCCGAGACGTAGAGCATCAGCGCGGCGATGATCACGAACAGGATCAGTTCCTCGCGCACATCGCGAAAGGCCGCCACCAGCCGCTCCAGCGCATGAAGCGAGCGGAACAGCTTGAACAGCCGCACCAGCCTGAGCAGGCGAAAGGCCCGCACGGCCTGCCATTCGGGCGTGAGCAGTACCACGGCGGGCAGGAAGCTGAGCAGGTCGATCACCCCCCAGAAGCTGAAGATGTATTTCAGCCGCCGCTCGCTGGCCCAGATGCGCAGGGCGTATTCGACCGCGAAAATCGCCAGCAGCAGGACTTCGAAGCGGTAAAGCCACAGCTGCAGCTCGGCGGGCAGGCCGGGCTCCGTCTCCAGCGCGATGACAATGGCCGAGAGGATGATCAGCCCGTTCATCGCCCAGGCGATGGCATCGCTGCGCTTGGGATGGGTTCCGTCGAGAAGCTGGATGATTTCCGAGCGTTTCACCTGCCTGCCCCGCTATCCGGTGCCGTGAAAGAGGCGCCCCAGCGCGCCCGGCGCGCCGTGCCGGCCGCGCGCCGAGATCAGCACCAGCACCAGGATGGTCACCACATAGGGGCTCATGGAGAGATATTCCACCGGGATCGCAAGGCCCGCCGCCTGCAGATTGAGCTGCAGCACCGTGACCCCGCCGAAGAGATAGGCCCCGAGCAGGGCGCGCCATGGCCGCCAGGAGGCAAAGACCACGATTGCCAGCGCGATCCAGCCGGCGCCGGCGGTGAGGCCTTCGACCCATTGCGGCACCCGCACGAGCGAAATATAGGCCCCCCCCAGCCCGGCGCAGGCGCCGCCAAAGGCAATCGCCGCCATGCGTACCCGCACCACCTTGTAGCCCAGCGCATGGGCCGCGTCGTGGTTTTCGCCCACCGCGCGCAGGATCAGCCCGGCGCGGGTATGCTTCAGCCCCCACCAGACACCCAGCACCATGAGCAGGCTCACATAGACCATCGGATCATGGCCGAACAGGATCGGGCCGACGATGGGCAGGTCGCCGAGCGGGCCGAGATCGAGCTTCTGCAGGGTGGGCGACTTGATCCCCTCATAGGGCTTGCCGATCAGCGAGCTGAGCCCCAGCCCGAAGAGCGTCAGCGCGAGCCCCGTCGCCACCTGGTTCGACAGCAGATATTGCGTCAGCAGGCCGAACAGCAGCGACAGCGCCGCGCCCCCGGCGGCAGCGGCGACAAAGCCCAGCGCCGGGCTGCCGGTATTCACCCCGATGGCAAAGCCCACCACCGCGCCGGTGATCATCATCCCCTCGACGCCTAGGTTCAGGACTCCCGCCCTTTCCACCACCAGTTCGCCGATAGCCGCCAGCAGGATCGGGGTCGCGGCCACCATCAGGCTGGCGACGAGCAGGACGGGGTTGATCGAAGTCAGGTCCATCACGCGGCCTCCGGTTTCTTCAGGCGGATACGGAAATTGGTGAAGATATCCATCGCCAGCAGGAAAAAGAGCAGCATCCCCTGAAACAACTGGATCGCCGCCGCCGGGATGCCCAGCATCAGGCTGGCCAGTTCGCCGCCGATATAGGTGAGCGCCATGAGCAGGCCCGCGAGCAATATGCCCAGCGGATTGAGCCGGCCCAGAAAGGCGACGATGATCGCGGTGAAACCATAGCCCGAATTGAAGTCGATGCTGATCTGGCCGGCCGGCCCGCTCACCTCGAAGAGCCCGGCCATGCCCGCCAGCGCCCCGCTGGTGCCGAGGCAGAACAGCACCAGGCGCGCGGGCCTCACCCCCGCGAACCGCGCCGCGCGCGGCGCTCCGCCGCTCAGGCGCACCTGGAAGCCCAGCATGTGGCGGCTGAGCAGCACATGGGCGAAGATCACCGCGACCAGCGCCGCCGCCACCCCCCAATGCATGCCGGTGCCGGCCAGTATCTCGCCATTATGCGCGGCCGGATAATCCTTGAAATTGCGGCTGCCGGGGAAGCCCATGCCGTCCGGATTGCGCAGCAGGCCCTGCGAGACCGAAGCCAGAAACGCCTCGGCCACATAGACCAGCATCAGGCTTACCAGGATTTCGTTGGTGCCAAACCTCACCCTGAGCAGCGCCGGGATCATCGCCCAGGCCCAGCCGCCAAAGCCGCCCGCCACCACCATCAGCGGAAAGATCAGCCGGCTTTCGGTCGGATAGACTGCCAGCCCCAGCCCCGCGCCGATGATTGCGCCCATGATATACTGCCCCTCGGCGCCGATATTCCAGATCCCGGCCCTGAAACCCAGCGACAGGCCAATGGCGATCAGGATCAGCGGCCCGGCCTTCACCAGCAATTGCGGGCGCGAATAGGGGCCGAATGTCTCGTGAAACAGCGGGTCCCAGAAAATGATGCGAATGGTTTCGAAAGGGTCCTTGCCCAGCAGCCAGAACATCACCCCGCCGGCGATCATCGTAGCCAGCACCGCCAGCACCGGCGTTACCGCGGCCCAGAAGCGCGAGGGCGAGGGGCGTTTTTCCAGTCGAAACATCATGCGCTTGCCTCCAGATCGTGGGCCCCGCCCATCATCAGGCCGATCTCCTCCACGTTCAGGCCGCGTGCCGGGCGCGGCTCGGCCAGGCGGCCCTCGTTCAGCGCGGTGAAACGGTCGCTGATCTCCATCAGCTCGTCCAGATCCTGGCTGATCGCCACCACCGCCGCGCCCCGCCCGGCCAGATCCAGCAGCGCCTGACGGATGGCCGCGGCCGCGGAGGCATCCACGCCCCAGGTGGGCTGGTTCACCACCAGCACGTCGGGGGCCTGCAAGACCTCGCGACCGATCACGAATTTCTGCAGATTGCCCCCCGAAAGCGCCCGCGCCGCAACCTCCGGCCCCGGCGTACGCACGTCGAAAGCCTCGATGATACGGCTGGCAAAGGCGCGTGCTCCGGCCCAGTCGATGAAGCCGCGCCGCGTGAGCCGCTCGCGCACCGCGCCGGTGAGCAGCGCATTCTCCGTCAGGCTCATGTCAGGCGCCGCCGCATGGCCCAGCCGCTCCTCGGGCGCGGCCAGAAGGCCCAGCGCGCGGCGCTGGTTGGGCTGGAGGCGGGAGATGTCCCGCCTCGCGAGCCGGATCGTGCCCGCCGGGGCCAGACTTTCGCCGGAAAGCGCGGCCAGAAGCTCGTCCTGCCCGTTGCCGGCCACCCCGCCGATCCCCAGCACCTCGCCCTTCCTGAGGGTGAGGGAAATGTCGCGCAAGGGGGTGCCGAACTCGCTCGCCGGCGGCATCGAAAGCCCGCAAAGCTCCAGCGCCACCTCGCCCGGCGCGCCCGCCTCGCGGACCGGCACGTGCAGCTCCTCGCCCACCATCATCTCGGCCAGTTCGCGCGCGCTCTTTTCGCGCGGATCGCAGGTATCCACCACGCGGCCCAGGCGCAGGATGGTGGCGTGTTCGCAAAGCGCGCGGATCTCTTCGAGCTTGTGCGATATATAGAGAATCGCCGTGCCCTCGCCCGCGAGCTTGCGCAGGGTGCGAAACAGGATCTCCACCTCCTGCGGGGTCAGTACGCTGGTGGGCTCGTCCATGATCAGGAGCTTCGGGTCCTGCAACAGGCAGCGGATGATCTCGACCCGCTGGCGCTCGCCCGCCGAAAGGTCGCCCACCCGCCGGTCCGGGTCCAGCGGCAGGCCATAGGCCGTGCTGACCTCGCGGATGCGGCTGGCCAGTTCGCGCGGCGGTGGCGGCTGGTCCATCCCGAGCGCGATATTCTCGGCGACATTCAGCGCCTCGAACAGCGAGAAGTGCTGAAACACCATCGCCACCCCCTCGGCGCGCGCCGCCGCCGGGCTCACCGGCGCAAAGGGCGCGCCGCGCATGGTCATCCGGCCCCGGTCGGGCCTGACCAGGCCGTAGATCATCTTGACCAGGGTCGATTTGCCGGCGCCGTTTTCGCCCAGCAGCGCATGGATCTCGCCCGGGCGGATGGCGAAGGACACATCGTCATTGGCCAGTACGCCGGGATAGGCCTTGGTCAGCCCCTCAAGGCCGAGCAGCGCGGGCTCTGTGGCGCGGGTTTCGCTCATGGTCGGTTTCCCTGTCGGTTTGCTGTCTTGTTGTCTTCAGTAAGTGCGCGGCCACGCCGATGGCAATGGCCTGCGGGGCCTTGCCCAGTGCCTTGTCGCCGATCGGGCAGGCGATGCGGGTGATTGCCCCGGGGCTGTGGCCAAGCGCGGCGAGACGGTGGCGAAACCGCGCCCATTTGCTGGCCGAGCCGATCAGCCCGGCGCTGGCAAAACCGTGGCTAAGAAGCGCGTGGCAAAGTTCGAGGTCAAGCGCGTGGCTGTAGGTGAGGATCAGGTGGTGGGCGTCGCGCGGGGCGTGGGCGACCGCGCGATGCGGCGCGGCGGCAGGCAGGATCGTGACCCCTTCGGGCGGCGTGGCGGGGAAGCGGTTGGGGCTGGTGTCGATCCATGTGATCACAAAATCCTCCAAAGGTGTGATCACACTCACCAGCGCCCGGCCCACATGACCCGCTCCATATATCCAGAGCGGCGCGGCGGGCCGGCGCACCGGCTCCACCATCCAGCCCTCGAGAAGCGCGGGCTCAGGCCACGCCCCCGAATCGCGCGCCTCGGCCAGCAGGCGCCGCACCCGCAGGGGCATCTCGCCGCCTGCGACGGGGCGCGCGAAAACCTCTGTCTTTTCAATGCGTTCCAGGTCCTCTCGGGTGAAAACCTCGCTCAGCAGCGTGACCGCCCCGCCGCAGCACTGGCCCAGTGCCGGGCCCAGCGGCAGGCGCTCGAGCGCCACGCCCCGGCCTTCGGCCAGAAGGGCGCGGGCGCGGGCAGCGGACTCGTATTCGAGCGCGCCGCCGCCGATCGTGCCTTCCTGCCCGTCCGCCCAGACCAGCATCGCCGCACCGACTTCGCGCGGGGTCGAGCCCTGCGCCTCGGCCACCATTACGCGTACCACGCGCGCGCGGCGCGCCAGCGCGCGGCGCAGGGCTGCGATATCGAAGCTCACGCCTGCACCCGCCTTATCGCCGCCAGCACCCGCTCGGGCGTGGCCGGGGCGTCGAGCGCCGGATAGGCGCTGCCGCAGGCCGAGATGGCACCCGACAGCGCCAGAAAGGCCGAGATCCCCAGCATCAGCGGCGGCTCGCCCACGGCCTTGGAGCGAAAGATGGTCGGCTCCCGGTTCTCGCCCTCCCACAGCGTGACGTTGAAGATATCCGGTCGGTCGGCGCAGGCGGGGATCTTGTAGGTGGATGGCGCATGGGTCATCAGCCGCCCCGCGCCGTCCCAGACCAGCTCTTCGGTCGTGAGCCACCCCGCCCCCTGCACATAGGCGCCCTCGACCTGGCCGATATCGAGCGCCGGATTGAGGCTCGCGCCGGCATCGTGCAAGAGATCGGTGCGCAGGATGCGGTATTCGCCGGTGAGGGTATCGACCGCGACTTCCGTCAGCGCCACCCCATAGGCAAAGTAGTAGAACGGCCGGCCGCGACCCGCTTCGCGATCCCAGCTGAGCTTGGGGGTGCGGTAGAAACCCGTGGCCGAGAGGCTGATGCGCGCCTCGTATGCCAGCCGCGCGGCCTCGGCAAAGGGCATGTGCTTACGCCCGGCGTGCACCTCGCCGCCCTCGAAGCTCACCCGAGCCGGCTTCACCCCCCAATGGTTGGCGAGAAAGCGGGTCAGTCGCCCCTTCAGCTTGTCGCAGGCGGCCCTGACCGCCATGCCGTTCAGGTCCGAGCCCGAGGAGGCGGCGGTGGCCGAGGTGTTGGGCACCTTGGCGGTGTCGGTGGCGGTGATCTGTACGCTTTCGAGCCCCACGCCGAGCACCGAAGCGGCCACCTGCGCCACCTTCTGGTTGAGCCCCTGGCCCATCTCGGTGCCGCCGTGATTGAGGTGCACGGAGCCGTCCTGGTAGATATGCACCAGCGCCCCGGCCTGGTTCAGATGGCTGAGGGTGAAGGAAATGCCGAACTGCACCGGGTTGAAGCCAAGCCCGCGCTTGAGCACGGGATTTTCCGCGTTCCAGCGGGCGACGGCCTGCTTGCGGGCCTCGTATCCGGCGCGTTCGAGCAGGGCCGGGACCATCTCGTGCAGGGCGAAATCCTCGACCTTCTGGCCGTAATGGGTGCGCGTAGGCCGCGCCGGGTCGGCGCTGTGGAAATTGAGCCGGCGCAGCTCCGCCGGATCCTTGCCCAGCGCATGGGCCACATGGTCCATGACCCGCTCGATCCCCAGCATCCCCTGCGGCCCGCCAAAGCCGCGAAAGGCGGTGGCCGAGGCGGTGTGGGTCCTCAGCCGGTGGCTCTCGATGCGCATCGCCGGGATGTCATAGGCATTGGCCGCGTGCAGCATGGCGCGGTCGGCCACCGGCAGCGACAGGTCCGCCGACCAGCCGCAGCGCACATGGTGGGTGAAGTCCACCCCCAGCAGGCGGCCGCTGTCATCGTAGCCCACCCGGTAGCGGATGCGGAAATCGTGGCGCTTGCCGGTGATCACCATGTCGTCGTCGCGGTCATAGCGCATCTTGCAGGGCCGTCCGGTGCGCGCAGCGGCGACGGCGCAGGCGATGGCGAGCGCGTTGCCCTGGCTCTCCTTGCCGCCGAAGCCCCCGCCCATGCGCCTTGTCTCTACCCGCACCTTGTGCATCGGCACGCCGAGCGCATTGGCGACCTTGTGCTGGATCTCGCTCGGATGCTGGGTCGAGCTGTGCACCAGCATGGCCCCGTCATCAAGCGGCAGCGCCAGCGCGGCGTGGCCCTCGAGGTAGAAATGCTCCTGCCCGCCGATTTCGATCTCGCCTTCGAGCCGGTGCGGCGCGGCGGCGATAGCGGCTTCCACGTCGCCATCCTCCCAGGTGATCGGCCCGCCCTCGAAATGGCTGCCGGCGGCAAGGGCGTCGTCGATGGTCAGGATCGCCGAGCGCGGGTCAATGGTGATCTTGCCAAGCCGCGCGGCCTTGCGCGCGGCCCGGTGGCTCTCGGCGACGACCAGAAAGATGGGCTGGCCGTGATAGAACACCTCGCCCATGGCCAGGAGAGGCTCGTCATGGGCGGTGGCCGAGATGTCGTTATCGCCCGGCAGGTCGATGGGCTTGAGCACGTCCACCACCTCTGGCGCCCGGCGCACCGCCGAGAGGTCGGCCCGGGTGATGACCCCGCGCGCCACGTCCGAAAGGCCGAAGGCCAGATGCAGGCAGCCCGCCGGCACCGGGATGTCGTCCACATAGCGCGCGCGGCCGGTCACATGCAGCGGCGCGCTGTCATGGGGCAGGGGCTTGCGAATGCTCATGGCTGCACCTCCCGCACATCTGTGGCCACGCCTTCGCCCTCGAGCCAGACCCGCTCCAGCATCGCCTGCGCCACCTGCAGCCGGTAGGCGGCCGAGGCGCGCATATCGTCGATCGGGGCGAAATCGCGCATGAAGGCCGCCTGCGCCTCGGCCACGCTTTCGCGCGTCCATGGCTTGCCGATCAGGGCGCGCTCGACCGCCTCGGCGCGTTTCGGAATGCCCGCCATGCCGCCGAAGGCGATGCGCGCGGATTGCACTTTTCCATCCTCGACGGCGATATTGAAGGCTCCGAGCACCGCGGAAATGTCCTGATCGAATCTTTTCGAGTTCTTGTAGACCCGCAGATTGTCGGGCTGGGCGGGGATGGTCAGCCCCTCGATGAACTCGCCCGCCTGCCGGTCCTGACGGCCGTATTCGAGGAAGTAATCCTCAAGCGCGATCACCCGGCGCGCCTCACCCCGGCGCAGGTAAAGCCGCGCGCCAAGGGCGATGAGCGGCGGCGGCGTGTCGCCGATCGGCGAGCCATTGGCGATATTGCCGCCCACGGTCGCCGCCGCGCGCACCTGCGCCGAGGCAAAGCGCGCGAGCATGGCGGCGAAATGCGGGTGCGGCCCCGCGAGCAGGCCGCGCAGGGTCTCGATCGTGACACAGGCTCCGATATGCAGGCCCTCGCTGTCGGCGACATGCTGGCGCAGCTCGGCGACTTCGGAAAGGAAGATCACGTCGTCAAGCTCCCTGAGCTGCTTGTTGAGCCAGAGCCCCACATCGGTATTGCCGGCAATCAGGGTGGCATGGGGGCGGCGCATGATCTCGGCGGCCAGATCGTCCACGCTTTTCGGCGCGCTGCCGATGCCTTCGGGCGCACCCTTGCCGGGGGCGAACCAGTCCGGCACCGGGGCCTTGGCGGCGGCCTCGGCGGCGCGGATGATCGGGGCGTATCCGGTGCAGCGGCAGAGATTGCCGGCGAGCCGCTGATCGTAATCCGTGGCCCCCTTCAGATGCGTGCCGGCGAGCGCCACGGCGATGCCCGGGGTGCAGAAGCCGCATTGCGAGCCGTGCTTTTCCACCAGCGCCTGCTGCACCGGGTGCAACTCGCCCGCGGGGCCCGAAAGCCCCTCGACCGTGGTCACCGCCCGCCCGTCAAGCTGGCCCAGCAGCAGAAGGCAGGCATTCTGCGCCCGCACCCCGCCCGCATCGGCCACCAGCACGGAGCAGGCGCCGCAATCACCCTCGTTGCAGCCCTCCTTGGTGCCGGTGAGCCCGCGCTCTTCGCGCAGCCAGTCCAGGAGCGTGCGGGTCGCCTCGACCCCGCGCAGCTTCACAGTCTCTCCGTTCAGAAGAAACGCGATGTCCATCTGGATAACCTGTCGCCTTACCGGATGCCCCCCCGATGCGCGCCTTCGATGCGACGTAGAAAGTGCGCGGGCTTGTCGTTTCGCTCAAGCAAAGCCGATCGCCCCCGCCTTGGCAAGGATTTTTTCGGGGCTTTTGCGTGGCCCCGCGCGCGCCTATGCTGGCGCCATGAGCGAGCCGCCCCGATTCATACACCTGCGCCTGCACAGCGAATATTCGCTGCTCGAAGGCGCTGTGCCGGTGAAGAAGCTCGCGGGCATGGCCCGGGCCGCCGGGATGCCGGCCGTGGCCGTGACCGACACCAATAACCTATTCTGTGCGCTGGAATTTTCCGAGGCGGCGGCAGGTGCGGGGATCCAACCGATCATCGGCTGCCAGGTGGATCTGGCCTATGATCCGTCGGCGCTGGGCGAAGAGGTCCGCCCGCCCGCGCCGCTGGTGCTGCTGGCCAAAAGCGCGCGCGGCTACGAAAACCTGATGAAGCTCAATTCCTGCCTCTATCTGGGCAAGCATGGCGGTCGGCCCGAGCTTGCGCTGCCGGAGCTCGAGGCCCGCGCGCAAGGGCTGATCTGCCTCACCGGCGGCGCCGACGGGCCGCTGGGGCGGCTGATTCGCGCGGGCCGGGCGGACCGGGCCGCGGCGCTGCTCGAACGCCTCGAGGCGGTCTTTGGCGACCGGCTCTACATGGAGCTTCAGCGCCATCCCGGCGAGGACGGCCTGCCCGAGGCCGAGGCGGCGACCGAGCGCTGGTTCGTCGAGACCGCCTATCAGCGCGACATCCCGCTGGTCGCCACCAATGACGTGCATTTCCCGACGCCGGACCTGTTCGAGGCCCATGACGCGCTTCTGTGCATCGCCGAGGGCGCCTATGTGGACCAGCAGGAGCCGCGCCGCCGCCTGACCGCGCAGCATTATTTCAAGAGCGCGCAGGAAATGGCGACCCTGTTCGCCGACCTGCCCGAGGCGCTGGAAAATACCGTCGAGATCGCCCGGCGCTGTGCCTTTCGCCCGCTGCCGCGCAAGCCGATCCTGCCGCGCTTTGCCGAGGACGAGGTGGAAGAACTGCGCCGGCAGGCCCGCGAGGGGCTCGCCGCCCGGCTTGCGGCGATCCCCCGCGCCGCGCCGGTGGAGGAATACGAAAAGCGGCTCGCCTTCGAGCTTGGCATCATCGAGCAGATGGGCTTTCCCGGCTATTTCCTGATCGTCGCCGATTTCATCAAATGGGCCAAGGCGCAGGATATCCCGGTCGGCCCCGGGCGCGGCTCGGGGGCGGGCAGCCTTGTCGCCTGGGCGCTCACCATCACCGATCTCGACCCGCTGCGCTACAACCTGCTGTTCGAGCGTTTCCTGAACCCGGAGCGGGTCAGCATGCCCGACTTCGATATCGACTTCTGCATGGATCGGCGCGAAGAGGTGATCCACTATGTGCAGGAGAAATACGGCCACGACCGGGTGGCGCAGATCATCACCTTTGGCGCGCTGCTCTCGAAGGCGGCGGTGCGCGACGTGGGCCGGGTGCTGCAGATGCCCTACGGGCAGGTGGACCGGCTGTCGAAGATGATCCCGGTCGAGGGGGTCAAGCCGGTTTCGGTGGAAAAGGCGCTCGCCGAAGAGCCGCGCCTGCGCGAAGCGGCGCGCGCCGAAGAGGTGGTGGACCGGCTCCTGACCTATGCCCAGCGGATCGAGGGGCTTTTGCGCAATGCCTCCACCCATGCCGCCGGCGTGGTGATCGGCGACCGCGCCCTTGACGAGCTGGTGCCGCTCTACCGCGATCCGCGCTCGGACATGCCCGCCACCCAGTTCAACATGAAGTGGGTCGAGAAGGCCGGGCTGGTGAAATTCGACTTTCTCGGGCTCAAGACCCTGACCGTGATCCAGAACGCGCTCGACCTGTTGAAAGCACGAAATGTGCAAGTGGACATCGCCCATATCCCCCTTGATGACGAGAAAACGTTCGAATTGTACGCGTCCGCCAGGACCGTAGCCGTGTTTCAGGTGGAAAGTTCGGGGATGATGGATGCGCTCAGGCGCATGAAGCCCACCTGTATCGAAGACATCGTTGCCCTTGTCGCCCTCTACCGTCCCGGCCCGATGGAAAACATCCCCACCTATTGCGAGGTCAAGAACGGGCTCAAGGAGAGGGAGTCGGTGCACCCGCTGATCGACCATATCCTTGAAGAGACCCAGGGCATCATCATCTACCAGGAGCAGGTGATGCAGATCGCCCAGGTGATGGCCGGCTATACGCTTGGCGGCGCCGACCTGCTGCGCCGGGCGATGGGCAAGAAGATCGCCGAGGAGATGGCCAGGGAGCGGCCCAAATTCATCGAAGGCGCGGTGAAAAACGGGGTCGATCGCAACAAGGCGAGCGAGGTGTTCGATCTCCTGGAAAAGTTCGCCAATTACGGCTTCAACAAGTCCCACGCCGCCGCTTATGCGCTGGTCAGCTACCAGACCGCATGGCTCAAGGCCAATTATCCGGTCGAATTCATGGCCGGGGTGATGAATTGCGATATCCACCTGACCGACAAGCTCGGCGTCTATGCCGAAGAGCTGCGCCGCGGGCTTGGGATCGAGATCGTGCCGCCTTGTGTGAACCGCTCGCAGGCGACGTTCACGGTCGAGGACGGCAAGGTAATCTATGCGCTGGGCGCGCTGAAGAATGTGGGCGTGGAGGCGATGCGGCTGATCTGCGAGGCGCGCCGGGTGGAGGGGGTGGAAAAGCCCTTTGCCACGCTGTTCGATTTCGCCCGCCGGGTGGAACTGAAGCGCATCGGCAGGCGCCCGCTGGAGATGCTGGCGCGCGCCGGGGCCTTTGACGTGCTCGATCCCAATCGCCGCCGGGTGCTTGAGAGCCTCGATGCGCTGGTGGCCTGGTCGGCGGCGGTGCATGAGAGCCGCGCCTCGGCGCAGGTGTTGCTGTTCGGCGAGGCGGGCGAGGATCTGCCCGAGCCGCGCCTGTCGCGGGTCGAGGACTGGCCGGCGGCCGAGCGGCTCGCCGAGGAGCACCAGGCGGTGGGCTTCTACCTGTCGGGCCACCCGCTCGACGATTACCTGCCCGCGCTCAGGCGCCAGCAGGTGATGACGCTCGAGGAACTGCGGGTCCGGGCCGAGCGCGCCCCGGTGATTGCCCGCATCGCCGGCACCGTCGCCGGACGCCAGGAGCGCAAGTCGGCGCGCGGCAACCGCTATGCCTTCGTGCAGATGTCGGACCCGACCGGGCTGTTCGAGGTGACGCTGTTTTCCGAGGTGCTGGAAAGCGCGCGCGAGATGCTGGAGAGCGGGACCAATGTGGTGGTCGGGGTCGAGGCGAGCCTCGAGGGCGACCAGCTGAAGCTGCTAGCACGCAGCGTGGCGCCGGCGGAAGAGGTGGTGGCCGATGCGGGCGGGATCAGTCTCAGCGTCTTCGTGGAACGGCAGGAGGCTTTTTCGCCGTTGGCCTCGGTGCTGGAG
>JALTZY010000419.1 GCA_027045905.1 Paracoccaceae bacterium | reverse complement strand
GATCTGGGCCGATCTCAACGCCGCGGGCATGGTGTCGGGCCACGCCTATTCCAAGGGGCTGCGCACGGTGAAGACCTGCGTGGGCACCGATTTCTGCCGCTTCGGCACGCAGGACAGCACCGGCCTCGGCATCCGGCTCGAAAAGATCCTCTGGGGCAGCTGGACGCCGCACAAGGTGAAGCTCGCCGTCTCGGGCTGTCCGAGGAACTGCGCCGAGGCGACCTGCAAGGATGTGGGCGTGGTCTGCGTGGAGTCGGGCTACGAGATCGGCGTGGCCGGTGCGGCGGGCATGGACCTGAAGAAGACCGAGCCGCTGGTCAAGGTCGCGACCGAAGACGAGGTGGCCGAATACGTCACCGCCTTCATCCAGCTCTACCGCGAAAACGCCGCCTATCTCGACCGCCCCTACAAGTGGGTCGAGAAGGTCGGCATGGACTGGGTGCGCGCCCGGGTGGTGGATGACGCCGAAAGCCGCAAGGCGCTGTGCGAGCGCTTCGAGATTTCCCAATCCGTCTATCGCAAGGATCCCTGGGCCCAGGAGACCGGCGCCACGCAGCGCCGCCGCAAATGGGCGCCACTCGCCGATCTGACCATGGAGGCCGCAGAATGAAGACCGAAACCAGCGACTGGATCGACATCGCCGCGCTCGAGGATATCCCGCCCCGCGGCGCGCGGGTGGTGAAAACGGCAGAGGGCTGCATCGCCATCTTCCGCACCCATGACGACCGCGTTTTCGCGCTCGATGACCGCTGCCCCCACAAGGGCGGGCCGCTTTCGGAGGGCATCGTGCACGGCACCGCCGTCACCTGCCCCTTGCACAACTGGGTGATCGACCTTGCCACCGGCAAGGCCAGGGGCGCCGACGAGGGCCGGGTGCGCACCCATGAGATCCGCATCCGGGAGGGGCGCATCCTCGTCAGTTCCCAATGGCTCGCCAAGAGGAAGGCGGCATGAACAAGGGCCCGAAGGCAGGCGATCCCTGCGCGCCGGTGCGCACCACCTGCGCCTATTGCGGCGTGGGCTGCGGCATCCTTGCCCGGGCCGATGGCCGCATCGAGGGCGATCCCGATCACCCGGCGAATTACGGGCGCCTGTGCTCGAAGGGCGCGGCCCTTGGCGAGACGCTCGGGCCGCAGCGCCGCCTCCTGCACCCCGAGATCGGCGGCAGGCGCGCGGGCTGGGACGCCGCACTCGACCTGATCGCCTGCCGGTTCACCGAGGCGATCGAACGCCACGGGCCTGACAGCGTGGCCTTCTATGTCTCGGGGCAGATGCTGACCGAGGACTACTATGTGGCCAACAAGCTGATGAAGGGCTTCATCGGCTCGGCGAACATCGACACCAATTCGCGCCTGTGCATGGCCTCGTCGGTGGCCGGGCACAGGCGCGCCTTCGGCACCGATACCGTGCCCGGCAGCTACGACGATCTCGAAGCGGCCGATCTCGTGGTGCTCGCGGGCTCCAACCTGGCCTGGTGCCACCCGGTGCTGTTCCGCCGCCTCGAAGCCGCGCGGGAGAAGAACCCCAAGCTCAGGCTGGTGGTGAT
>JALTZY010000418.1 GCA_027045905.1 Paracoccaceae bacterium | reverse complement strand
GCGGCTACCTGCTGAGCGCGCTGGTTGTGCTGGTGGGCGCGGCGGTGTTGTTCTTCGCGGTCGGTTTCGTGATCGGCTTCGTGTTTGCCGGGATGCTGGGCATGGAGGGGCTGCCGGAGGTGCTGAACGGCTCCAGGGCACCGACTCCGGGCGCGCCCAATGCCGGCATGAGCCCGCCGGTGCTGATGGTGATGGCGCTCGGGGCGCTGACCTATTTCACGGCCTTCCTGCTCTGGAACGCAGCGCAGGTCAGCTTCGTCACCCTGCCGCTCATGCGCCACTTTGCCGAGACCACCCGGCTGCAGAACCCGCTGGCGCTGAACCGCATCCGCCAGCGCGACCGTGACGCATTTGCCGAGGCCGAGGGCTTTGCCGATGCGCTCGATGTGGGAGCGGCGCTGTGAGCGGGGGCGAAGCCGGCACCGGCGGCACCTTTGCCGATTTCGCCGATGGCACCGATGCGCGCCTTGCCCGCGTCAACCTGCGCCTCTATCCCCATGAGCGGCCCGACCGGCTGCTGATGGGCCTGCCCGACGGGGGCGAACGCTGCTGGCCGCTCGAAGAGCTGCGCCTGCTGCGGGATCAGGCCGACCCGGAGAGCCTTGTCTTCACCTCCGTCTCTGCCCCGCTCGCGCGCCTCTATCTGAGCGCCGGGCCGCTCGCTACGCGCATCTCGGCCCATGCGCCGGCCCTGCATTCCCGCGCCGCCCAGCCGCCCCCACGCCGGCGGCTGCTGAAATGGGGCGGCGCGGCGCTGGCCTCGGTGGCGCTGATCATCTTCGTGCTGGTGCCTCTGATGGCCGACCAGCTGGCCCGCATCCTGCCGCCCGAAGGCGAGCACGCGCTGGGTGACGCCACCTTCGAGCAGATCCGCAAGGTACTCGACCAGAGCGGTATCGGCTCGGTGCGAATTTGCGAGACGGGAAAGGGGCGCGAGGCTCTCGACGCCATGCTGACGCGCCTGGCCCCCGAAGTCGATGACCTGCCCTATCCGGTCCGCCTCAGCGTGCTCGACCACGATCTGATCAATGCCTTCACGCTGCCCGGCGGGCGCATCATCCTGTTTCGCGGGCTGATCGAGGCCGCCGACAGCCCCGACGAGGTGGCCGCCGTGCTGGCTCACGAGATCGGCCACGCGGTGTATCGCGACCCGACCCGCGATGCCCTGCGCACGGCGGGCTCCATCGGTGTGCTCGGCCTGCTGCTCGGCGATTTCGCCGGCGGCACGGTGGTGCTGTTTCTCGCCAATTCGCTGATCAATGCCCAGTACAGCCAGGCCGCCGAAACCCGCGCCGATGAATACGCCCACACACTGCTGAAGGAAGCCGGAGTATCTCCGGCGGCGCTCGGGCGCATGTTCGTACGCCTGCGCGACGAATACGGCGATGCCAGCGGCTTCGTCGCCCATTTCGCCTCTCACCCGACCCTTGCCGAGCGGATCGCGGCCAGCGAAGCCGCCGCCGAGGGCGTAACCGGGACGGAGCCGGTCCTGGGCGCACGGCAATGGCAGGCGCTGAGCGGTATTTGCGGCCCCCTGCCCCCGAATC
>JALTZY010000417.1 GCA_027045905.1 Paracoccaceae bacterium | reverse complement strand
CCCCAAGACCATCACGAACACGAAACCCTCCCGCCCCCCCGCCAGCGCGATTGGAAGTGCTTGAAAATGACATCTCGGGCGAGGCGATGGCTCGGCTTCGCAACCATCTAGCGGAGGTCGGTGCCGGCACGATCAGGCTGAACCGGGAAAGTGACGAGGACTTCTTCCGCAAGACGGCGAAGCTTTCCCCTTATGCGCTCGATCAGACGATCCTTGCCAGGATATTCGTGTCTCCTGACGGGGAGGGCAACGATCGATGACGCAGATCACGATCATTCCCGCCGGAGCGGGTTCCGGCAAGACCACCTGGATTACCAGAACGCTGACCGATTGGCTGGAGGACGGCTCGGTCGGTCCGGACCGCATCGTTGCCGTCACCTTTACCGAGGCCGGAGCCGAGGAATTACGCGCCCGCCTGCGTGCCGCGCTCCTGGATGCGGGAAAGGTCGAGGAAACCCTGGCCCTGGATCGCGCCCATGTCTCGACCATTCACGCGCTCGGTCTGGAGATCCTGACAACCCACGCATTCGCCATTGGCACATCTCCCGCTCCGCGGCATCTGTCGGAGGCGGAAAGATCGCTCCTGATCCGGCTGGAACTGGCCGGCGCGCAAGGGATGGAGGAGCTGAGGGAGGATCTGGCCCGCTTCGGCTATGGCGATGAGCACTACCGCTCGACAACGGCAGAGGACGCCCTGCGCCAGGACGTATTGAAGATGATCGACCTGCTGCGCGGCTTGGGGGATGCCGCATTTTCCGGCCGTCTGGCACAGGATGCCGTTGCCGAAATCCGCAGGATTTACGGGCCTGTCGCCAAGGATCCGAAGCCCTTGGAAACTGCTCTGAAAAATGCGGCGCTGGCCTTTCTGAAGGCCTATCCACAGGGGGGAGTACCCTTCCTTGATGGCGGCAAACCGGAAACTGCGGCCAAGCAATTTCACAAGGAATTGGGGTTGCTGCAGCGTGCACGCGACCCCGAGAATCTGGGGCGGGACTGGTCGCTCTGGCAGGGTTTGCGCAAGATGCGGACGAAGATCGGACACACCGAGATGGAGGCCCGCTATGCGCAGCTCGCCCAGGCAGTCATGTCGGCGGCCGACGGAATCCTGGACCATCCGGGGCCGCTCGAAGACTGCTGCCGCCACTTCGAGATGCTTGTGACCGGCGCACAGGAAGTCCTACAACGCTATCAGCAACGCAAGCGCAAGGCCGGGCTTGTGGATTATGCGGACATGGTCGCTGACGCCGAAGCCGCCCTTCGCCGCCACCCCGAGGTCCGCGCGACCATGCTGCAGGAAACCGACTGCGTCATCGTGGACGAGTTCCAGGATACCAATCCGGTCCAGTTCTCCCTGATCTGGCAGCTTGCTTCAGAGGCGCCCCGCACGGTTCTGGTCGGGGACATCAAGCAGTCGATCATGGGCTTTCAGGGGGCAACCCCTGCATTGATGCACGCCCTCGAAAAGACCTTCCCGGATCACGTCAAGCCTCTTGACAAGAACTGGCGCAGTGATCCTCGGATCATGGGTTTTGTCAATGCCGTCGGCACGGCCCTGTTGGGGGACGAATACCTTCCGCTGGAACCGCAACGTGCGGAAACCGGGCACACCGCGCTTGAAATCCTGCGCATTTCCAGCGGGCGCCGCACCCGCCGGGGCGCGCGCCCGCAACACCATGTGGCGTTGCGGATCAAGGAGCTTCTCGATAACGAGACCATCATCATCGATCGGGCCAGCGGGCAACCCCGCCCCGTGCGCCCCGGAGACATCGCCATACTTTGCCGTACCCACTCCCACACGGAAACCTATGCCGACATGCTGCGCGCACTGGGTGTGCCGGTGCGGATCAGCGAAAAAGGCTGGCTTTCCGCCCTTGCAACACAGGTGGCCTTGGCGGCGCTTTCCCTGGTGGCCGACCCGGACGACAAACATGCCGCGCTGTGTCTGCTCACCCTCGGGCCGAGCGCGATGCCTCTGGGAGAGGCGATGCGCAAGCTGGCTGACGGCGCCCTTCTGGCCGATCCGTCAATCGCCTCACTACGCAATCTGGGGCAGGCCGCCGCCGGCATCCAAGTCGATACGCTGGTTCCCAGGGTTCTCACGCTGGCCGGGCTCGACTCCTGGGCAGAAAGACTTGACGACCCGCATCAGGCAGGCGCCGACATTCAGAGACTGGTCCATGAAGCTCGCGAATTCGTCGCCGCACATCGCGACATGCGAGCCGCGGCCGGGTTTTATGGACAGTCGCTTTCGGTCTTTCTCGGCTGGTTGCAGTTCCGTCAGGAAGAGCGGAATTTCGATACCCGCCCGGATCCGGGCGAGGGCGCGCGCGGCGGCGTGGAAATCATCACCTGGCACGCCAGCAAGGGAAGGGAATGGAATATCGTCGCCGTCACGGATCTGGATGCCGTAGTCCGGGAAAAGGCGGGCACGACCCGGGCGCGTTTTTCCGGTTTCGAGGATCTTTCCGCGCTGCTTGACAATGTTCACCTCACACATGTTCCCCGGCTCGCCGTCCCTGAGAAACAGACTCTTTTCCTTGACCAGGCCCAGCCCGAGGTCGAAAACGAGGCCCGCCGCCTTATCTATGTGGCACTGACCCGCGCGCGGGACCGGCTGCTGCTTGAATGGCCGGACTATGCGCTGGAAAAGGAGGTCGACAAGGTCTTTCCTGCCGGAATGCTTGAAAAAGCCGGGGTGAAGATCGGTGCCGAAGAGGTTGAGGTGAACGGTCGCAAATTCGGCGCCCGTGTCCGCACCTGCGACAAGGAAATTCCCGAGGCATTCACCGACTCGGCCAAAGCGCCCCGCGAGGATCGGCTTGTACCGGGCGAAAAGCGTCCACCTCCCGAACAACCCAAGACCCCGTGGAGAGCAACACCGTCCACCGAAACGCGACCCACTGAACCGCTGGACCCGACCCTGTTGGAGCATGTTTCGCTGGCCGCCGGCCTGCCTCCCGCGGCCCCCAGCCAGGATGCAGCCGCGCGCGGGAGTGCCCTGCACCTGGCCATCCGCGTTATGCTGTCCTCTCCCCGACACAGGGACCGCCTGGGCGCCGTTACCGGCCTTACGGAGAACATGCTTGGTGACCTGGAACTCCAGGCAGCCGCTCTGGAAAGCTGGATGCAAGGCAAGGGATATGACAGCTGGCACACGGAACTGCCGCTCCAGATCATCCAAGATGACGGCAGCCAGTTGAATGCCGTCATCGACTGCCTGGCCGAGGGACCGCACGGCTATTGCATCATCGACCACAAGTCGGGCCCCGCGCCCCAACCCGGCGAGCGTTTTGCCCAATACTGGCCCCAGCTTTGTGCTTACAAGGACGCCATGGAGGCTGTATTTCCCTCCAAGCCGGTGCAGCACCTTGCCATAAACTGGATCGACGAGGGAGTCCTCTCCATCCTGCAATTGGAAATCGCACGAACATGAATCGATAACGCTTGGGTGTCCGGTGAAACGAGGGCAGGACAAATACCTTCAATTTGAGGACTTCGAATGACGAAAGAACAGGAATTCAACGCTTGGCTCGAACGGGGCGGCGCTCAAACGGAAGCTGGGCGTAATTCACGAACCTATGCTGTCCGCACCATCGAGCGGAACCTTGCCGCCCTCGGCATGCCTTATCGGGATCTCGAAGAAGCATGGGAAGCGGACAGGTTCAAATCGCTTCGCGAACGTCTGCGAAAAATGCGCCAGGATGCGCGCGCCGGCGGTCAGGATTACCGGGTACTGATGCCGGACTCCGACAATCCCCTCAACAGGCTCTCCAGCTGGGGCAGCTGGCTGGGGCAATATGGACGGTTCCTGGCGGGTGACCCGCCGGGAGCAGCGAAGGATGCCGACCGGATCCGCCAATACGTCCTCGAGCACTACATCGAGCCTGCGCGGGAGGAAGGTCGTAACCACGTTGAAGTGCTCGTCCGTGACGTGAACAAGGCGCTCGGTCTGAATGAGGCCTGGCCGAATATATGCCAGGCGCTCGCCGGTCGAATTTTCCAGGACATGGCGCAGATCCCGGCGCCCGAGCGGATAGGAGCGGAACAGAGCTCGGCCACCGTGTTTCGATTTGATCTAAGGGGCCGGGCCATCAACCGAACCGCACTTGAAGACCTGCGCGCAAGGTTTGTCGCCCTTTGCCCGGACTTTCGAAGCTTTGTCGAGCCGGGAACCGGCTGGGCCCGGGGCGAGAAGGCCTACAAGGTGGCCGCAATCGAGCGTGTCCGATCGGCTCTTGAAGAAGAAACTACCGACGAAGGACTTGGCCGAAAGGTCTACGAAATCCTCAAGACCGCCGCAAAGGATGGCCCGCTGGTCAGATGGCAAACCGAGGACGCAATCGCAAAGAAATCTGCGGAGCTCCTGCCTGAATTTCATGCGACCATCGGACGGCTGGTTCGTTCCAACGACCCGCCGGAACGAGCTTTGGCAACGGCATATGGCGCTCTCGAAAACCTGCGCGCGCGTGGGGCGGGGTCGCTCACCTATGGTGAGCGGATCAACATCCTGTCTTCGGCATTAGCCATGGTGCGGCCGACCGAAATCGCCCCGCTCAAGGTTTCCCGGATCAACAAGGCGTGGCAGGCTCTGACCGGTGAAGAGTTGTTCACGGAAACCTCCGCCGATATGGCGAAGGATTATCTACGCCTCGCGGGCGGCTTTTCGGAAATGTTCGAAATCATGCGCGACGAGTGGAACTGGGAGCCGCAGGACTGGCTGGACATCCAGGGCTTCCTTTGGATCGCCGCTGACGAGACTGTCGCAGCGTCGGCGGACCCGACCAAGGCCCCTGACAAGGACGAAAACCCGGAGGATCCGATGCAGACTTCGCCCGTCAACCTCATCCTTTACGGCCCGCCAGGAACGGGCAAGACCTTTGCCACCACAGCCGAGGCTGTGCGGCTGTGCGGCGAGCCTGTCCCGGAGGATCGAGAGAAGCTCAAGGAAGTTTACGAGAGGCTCAGGACTGACGGCCGCATCGCGTTCGTCACCTTCCACCAGTCGATGAGTTACGAGGAGTTCGTCGAGGGCCTTCGTCCCGAGACGCAAGGGGCCGAGGATCAGGACCGTGTCGCGGAAGAACTTAGGACATCCGGTTTTCGCCTCAAGGTGGAGGACGGGATTTTCAAGAGATTCAGCGAACGGGCCGAGAAGGATCCAGGAGAAGGCGACCGCACGAACCGACTTGACCGAAGGCGCCGGGTCGTGCGTCTTGGCCTCACCGGCGGCAATTGGCGCGAAGCGTTTGATAGCGCCATAAAGGAAAGCCGGGTCGAATGGCCTCACGGTGGGCAATGCGACTGGTCGGCGCCAGAATATGAGGACTGGCAAGCCATCAAGGACCGGCGCCAGCAGGAAGACCCCGAAGTGCTGGGCAACCATCCGTCTGTTTACGGTACCTGGCTGTGGCGGGCCGGCGCCGAGACCGGAGACTATGTGCTGTTGACGGTCGGTAGGGCCCGCATTGTGGCGCTTGGCCGGGTGAGTGGCGATTACCGATTCCAGCCTGCCCAAGGCGCAGACCCCGCCCGACACCTGCGACCGGTCGAATGGTTGTGGAGCGATCCTGACGGCGTTGACCGCGCGCCTATTTATGCTGCCGATTTTACCTCATTCCACCCTGCCTACACGCTGAACGAGGGCGCATTGAACTGGGAAGCTCTGGATAGGCTCGTTTTCGGCGAGGCGGTCCTGCGCAACCAGCCACCCGGCCGCCCCCATGTTCTGATTATCGACGAGATCAATCGTGCGAATATCTCGAAGGTTTTCGGCGAGTTGATCACGCTTCTGGAGCCCGACAAGCGGCTTGGTCAAGAAAACGAGATCAAGCTGACCCTACCCTATTCCAAACGGCTTTTCGGCGTGCCGGCGAACTTGCACATCATCGGGACCATGAACACCGCCGACCGCTCGATCGCACTTCTCGATACCGCCCTCAGGCGACGCTTCACTTTCCGCGAATTGATGCCCGATGGAGCGGCACTCAAGGTCACCGCCCGAAGGTGCGGGATCGACTTGCCTCGACTTCTTTCAACCATCAACGAGCGGATCGAGTATCTCTATGACCGCGAACATCAGATTGGTCATGCATATTTCATCAACTGCAACAGCAGGGGCGACGTTGATCAAGTTATGCGCCACAAGGTCATCCCGCTACTGGCGGAATACTTCTTCGAAGATTGGGCCAAGATCGCTGCGGTGCTCGGTGATCTGGAGCCACCCGACGACACGATCAAGAGCGGATTTCTCAAACGCTCGGTCCTGAAGGCACCCCCCGGTCTCGACGATGGCGACGCCGAACCCAGGTTCCGCTGGGAAGTCCGGTCGGAAGTTGAAGGCTTCGACTACAGCAAATTGACAGGACCATGATTCGCCGAACGATCCGAGAATGGGAACATATCCGCCACGGGCCGGGCGAAGACGAGATTCCCGAGAAACAGGCAGAGCGCCTCGCCGCGGTCGCGCGGGCCTCGGCCTTTTCCGGTCGTGGAGGCGAGGGTGTGCTGGAGCACCGGCGCAAGGGTCTTCGCGCACGTGGCGTCGTAGGCGTCATTGCAACCCCGGACTGCCAGCTCGAGATTCTCCCGAAGATCGAAGGGCAAGGCGAGAGCAATGTTTCAGATGCGACTTTGCGCACCCGTCTCATCCATATGCTTGCCGTTACATACAATTTGCGAATTGATGCCGGGTCGATGACGCGACTTGGCTGGCAGCGCGAAACGGTGCTCGAACTGCTGATCCGTCTGTTCTGTGAAAAGCTCGCAGATGCGGTGCGCCAAGGAATGCCGCGCCATTACCTTGAACATGAAGATGATCTACCTGCCCTCAGGGGGCGTCTGGACGTAACACGGCAATTCTCCACACTCGCGGTCTCGCCACAGAAACTTGCGTGCCGTTTCGACGCCCTGTCGCCCGACATTGCACTGAACCAAGTCATGCGTGCAGCGCTCGGCAAGCTGTCGCGCCTCGCTGCGGCGCCAGACAACCTGCGCGCGCTGCGCGAGTTGCGCTCGTTCTATGCAAACGTCACGGAGATCCCCCCAGACGCACTTCGGTGGGACCGGATCGTCCTTGACCGGACGAACCGGCGCTGGCGGGATCTTCTTTCGTTTGCCCGTCTGTTTCTCCTCGATCGCCATCAACAGACCAGCGGGGGGAGTATCAACGGCCACGCACTCCTTTTCGAGATGAACGTGCTGTTCGAAAAATATGTGGAACGTATCCTGTCACGTGCACTGGCCGGCACGAGATTGCGTGTTTCATCTCAACGGGGCCATCGCGATTGCCTCTACGAGGGCGGAATTGGTCGTTTCCGGACCCGCCCGGACCTCATAATTCGACGAGGCGGGGAAATCGCGCTGATTATTGACACAAAATGGAAGCGAATGACCCCAAGGATCGACGATCCGAAGCAGGGGGTCAGCCAGGCAGACGTGTACCAGATGATGGCCTACGGCAGGTTATATGACTGCCCGAAGGTCATGCTTCTCTATCCGCACCATGCCGGCTTGCCTGCCGCGCCGATCTGCAAGCTGTATTCGATTTCTACGATTGGCGCGGGCGAAAAACTGATCGTGGCTACGCTGGATCTTGGGGGTACACAACAAAATCATAAGGAAAACCTTCAACGACTGGTAATGAACTGCCTCGGGAGCGAACAGGGGCCAAAACTGCATGGCAATCACAAAGATGCGCTTTTCGAAGCATTATGAAGGACTTAGCGACCTCTTGCTTCCACTATGCTTCCAAAAATGGACAGACCAAAGTGCCACCGAAACGGCACCCGTCTAACCATTTGATATTGTGTCGAAAATTGGTTGCGGGGGTAGGATTTGAACCTACGACCTTCAGGTTATGAGCCGAATATTGCGAGATTCCAATAACTTCTGGAATTCAAGCGCTTAAGCTGTAAG
>JALTZY010000416.1 GCA_027045905.1 Paracoccaceae bacterium | reverse complement strand
AATCCGGACATGGATATCGATCTCGGCACGCCGGCGATCATCACAACGGTTGGCCTGACGTGGTTCCTGATCACCAAATTCAGGATTTGGTGGCATCACAAGTGATGGCATCGGCGATGATCTGCATCGCCTGCAGGTAGGCGGCCGGCTGGTCCAGCAGGCCGCCGGCCATCAGCAGGTGGCGGTTGTCATAGTGCCGGTACAGGTCCAGCAGCAGGTGACTGCGCTCGGTGACCATCGGCTTGGGGCAGATCCGGGACTCCAACACGCCCGGGATCTGCCATTTCTCGAACGGCGCCGGATTGTCTTCGTTGCAGTGCCGGCCCCATTTGCAATGCTCGCAGTCGAATTCGGTTTTTTGCCTCGTCCTCCGCAAGGAAGCTCATGTTGACCAGCTCGCCGGCCAGTTCCTGGCCGATGGCCCAGGGCAGATAGCGGAAGTTGGCGATTCTGAACTTGAGCGGCTTGTCGTTCTCGTCGAGCACGTTTTCCCAGTCCACCAAGCCGACGCGCAGTGCGTGTTCGATGCCACGTGCCGTGAGGATGAGGTTGCCTTCAGAGTCCGTCGTGCGCCCCTCGAAGACCATATCCAGATCGGCGCGATTGAGCGGCTTGAGCTTGAAGCGCGCCGGATCTTCGCTGCCTTCCTCGGAAACCGGCGTATACCAGGTGGGCGCGAGGCCGCGCCAGGTTTTGATGGCCATGGATGTTCCTCAGCTGAAGACGATGGAGACTTCGTCGTCGGTGGTCGATTCGTGGGCACCGAAACCAATCTCGAGCGTGCGCACGCCGTCGCGATCGGCCGGCGAGAGCTCACGGTAGCTGATAGCCGGCATCGAGATGGCGAACCGGTTGTACTGGGTGCTACCGATGGTGCCGGTGGTCAGCGCCATGCTGGCGCCGGTGCGCCATTCGTTCTCGAAGGCCTTGGTGGCCACCAGCTGGTGCTCCGGATCGAACGAGCCGTTCACGTCGCGGGCGGTGATCTGCACGGCGCTGAAGCCGTCGGCGCTGTTCACATCCGGTGGCGTGGCGATGGTGTTGGACAGATCGAAGTCCAGCTTGGAGATCACCGCAGCGTAGCCGCCGATGTCGAACGCCGCGCCGATAAACGGCGCCGGCACGGTGCTGTCGTAGCTCGGGGTCGGCAGGGCCACGTCGGTCGGCGTATTGGAATGGCCGGTGAAGGTGAAGCTGGCCTTGGCCGGCGCGCCGCCTTCCAACGAAAACTGCACGTTGCCACGACAGCCGGTGAGAACGACCAGCTGGCCGTCCTGGTAGTAGTAGAGCGTCAAGCTGTCGTGATTCTGGGAAGCCGGCCGGTAGGTGACCGTCTCGGATCCGGCCGTGGTGTCGATGGTCTCCGCCATGCCACAGCCCCGCAACAACACGCCAATCTCCGGCACCACGCTGGCGCTGTAGGCGGCGCCCGGGCCCTTCAGCTCCACGTCGAAACTCACCGAGCGCAGCGTGCCGCCGAAGACCTGCTGCAGCTTGCCGATACTGGAGCGGATCGGCTTGCGCTCGTGCATGCGCGCGCCTTCGAACGACC
>JALTZY010000415.1 GCA_027045905.1 Paracoccaceae bacterium | reverse complement strand
GTCACATAGTCGCTGTGGTCGGGCAGCGGCTCGTCGACCATCTCCCAGTTCTGCCCCGCGCCCGAGGGGGTCCACTGGCTGAAGCTGCCGGCACCCGTCGGGTGCAGAGCGTCGATGCGCACGTCGCCCAGGTAGTCGTTGTTGCGGGTGCCCGAGCCGTCGGCCAGATAGAAGTCGTCGAACAGCAGCTCCACCGGATAGGGCTGGTCGGCCCAGCAGATGCCGCCGGCGACCAGGTTACCGCCGGTGGGAATGTTCTGGCCGCTGATCGTAAGCCAGGTCTGGCTGTTGACCCGCAGTTCCAGCAGCCCGGTGCCGCCGCCCTCCACCACCTTCAGTTCGAGGTGGTTCCAGGTCTGGGCCGAGATGGCTCGCAAGGACTGGCCCGTCGGAAATCCGCCCTGGCCGATGCCAAGCAGTCCGATGGCGTTGACCGACACCTCGTAGCGCTGGTTGCTACTGGTGCGCACGAACAGCAGCGGGAACCGGTCCGGCGGCAACAGAGAGAGACGCAAGGCACAGCCGACGATGACCCGGCTCACCCCGTAACCGATCTCACGCACCATCGCCACGCCCTGGGTGTTGGCGGGAAAGCGAAGCGCGGACGACGAACTCCTGCGTCCCGGCACCCGCTCGCACTGCGGGGCGTACTGGGCCTTGGCATAGCCATAGTTCGGCACGCCGTCGGGTTTGAGGGCCTGGGGATCGAAGTGATCGAAGCCGTCGACGAAGAGCAGTGCCATGTCAGCCTCCCAGATACTGGCGCACAGTGGCGGCGTTGCGCCGGATGACGTTGGTGATGACCTGTTCGCCCGCGGGCGTGGCCAGGAAATCGCCCACCAGGGACTCGTCCACGGCGTTGACCACCCGGACGTTGACCTGGGGTTTCTCTCGGCGTCCCGCGTTCGGCACCAGTCCGCCGGCGGCGAGGGCCAGATTCGGGCCTCGCCAGCGTGGCACGAAGGCTCCGCCGTTGATCGCGTCCAGAAAGGCCACGCCCACTTTCCTCACCGAAGCGGCATTGATCACGTACTCGCCGGCGGAGAGCCGCGCCGGGATGGAGTCCGACGTGGACGTGCCGGGGCCGGTGACGTAGCCGCCGGTTGCGAAGCCCTTGAACAAGGCCCCGACAAAACCGCCGATGCCACCGCTCAGGCCGCCGAACAGCGACTGGGCCAGCTTTTGCGCCGCGATGCGGTTGATCGAGGCGATGACCGATCGGGCGAAGTCACGGAACGCCTCCCTGGCCGATTTGGCGCCGGAGCCGATTCTCTCGAACATCGTGGCGAAGGCGTCCTGTACCTGGCCTTTGACCCGAACCGCCACCTCATCGACCACCAGCCGGGTCCTGGCCAGTTCGTTCTTCCAGGCCTGTACGCGGGCGACCGCCTCGGGACCGATGGCCCGGGCCGCCTGTTCCATGAGCGGCAACAGCCTTTCCATCTCGGCGGCGGACTGCTGCTGGAGACGGACGATCTGCTCGCGCGCCTGGGCCTCGGTCAGCAGCCCCGCCTGCTGCTGGATACGGATCGCCCCCTGGGCGTTACGCATCCG
>JALTZY010000414.1 GCA_027045905.1 Paracoccaceae bacterium | reverse complement strand
TTCACCACCATCTCCAGCCCGTCCAGCGCCGCCACCTGCGCCTCGAGCGCGGCGGCGCTGGCAGCGCTCGAGGAGCAGGCGGCGGCGCTGGACGGGCTGGAGATGGTGGTGAAGCGCCTTGCCGATGCGCCCGACGATGGCGGTACCCTGCTGGCGGGCGCGATACTGGAGGCGCTGGGCGAGGTGACGCGCGACCGGGTGGCCGGGATCGTGACCATTACCGACGGGGTGGTGGAGGATGCGGCCCTGCTGGCGGGCGCGGCCCCGCTGCCCGCGCCCCTGCACCTGCTGCTGACCGGGCACGGAGGCGACTGGGACCGGCGCCTGGTGATCACCTCGGCGCCGGCCTTCGGCATTCTGGGCGAGGAGCAGGCAATCGGTTTGCGGATCGAGGATTCGCGCTCGGAAGAAGAAAGGGCGCAGGACAGTGCGCTCGTGTCGGTCTCGGTCGATGGCGGCGCTGAGAGCCTGCATGAGGTGCCGGTCGGGGTGGATCTGGTGCTGCCGCTGACCCTGACCCATGGCGGGCAGAACGTGGTGCGCATCGTGCTCGAGGACGTGCCCGGAGAACTCACCGCGCGCAACAATGCCGCCGTGGTACAGATCAAGGGCGTGCGCGACCGGCTCCGCGTGCTGCTGGTCACCGGCACCCCGCACCCGGGCACGCGCACCTGGCGCAACCTGCTGAAGGCGGACGCTTCCGTGGATCTGGTGCATTTCACCATCCTGCGCCCGCCGGAGAAGCAGGACGGGGTGCCGGTGAGCGAGCTTTCGCTGATCGCTTTTCCGACCCGGGAGCTTTTCATCGACCGGATCGAGGATTTCGACCTGATCGTTTTCGACCGCTACGAGTTGCGCGGGATCCTGCCGGCGAGCTATCTGGGCTCGGTGCGTGCCTATGTGGAACAGGGTGGCGCGGTGCTGGTGGCGGCGGGGCCGGCCTTTGCCGCGGCGGGGAGCCTGGCACGCTCGCCGCTCGGAGCGATCCTGCCGGGGCTGCCCACAAGCCAGGTGGTCGAGCGTGCCTTTCGCCCGGAAGTGACCGATACGGGGCGCCGTCACCCGGTGACGCGGGGGCTGGCGGATGCCGCGCCCGAGGGCGGCTGGGGCCGCTGGCTGCGGCAGGTCGGGGTGGCGCCGGTGGCGGGCGAGGTGCTGATGCAGGGCGCGGGCGGGGCGCCGCTGCTGCTGCTGGACCGGGTCGGCGAGGGGCGGGTGGCGCTGCTGGCCTCGGATCACGCCTGGCTGTGGAGCCGGGGATTCGAAGGTGGCGGGCCGCAGGCGGAACTGCTGCGCCGGTTGGCGCATTGGCTGATGGCCGAGCCGGAGCTCGAGGAAGAATCCCTATGGGCCGAGGTGCAGGGCGGGGCGCTCAGGATCGTCCGCCAGAGCCTGGACGCGGGCGTACCGCAGGTGGAGGTGACCCTGCCGGACGGGGCGCAGGAAAGCGTGACGCTTAATGAGGTCCGCCCGGGTCGCTTCGAAGCGGAATTTGCCGGGCGCGGCATGGGGCTCTACCGCCTGCGCCAGGGGGCGCTGGCGGTAGAGCCCCATGCCG
>JALTZY010000413.1 GCA_027045905.1 Paracoccaceae bacterium | reverse complement strand
CGCGTCATGGGGCGATCCTGCCCGAGGTCCGCCGCGACGTCGAGCTTCGCAGGCGATCAGCTCTCGCCACGCAGCCCGAACTCCTTCATCTTCGTCTGCAGGCTCTTGCGCGAGATCTTGAGCAGCTTCGCCGCGTGGGTCACGTTGCCGCCGGTCGTGGCCAGAGCCCGGGCGATGAGGACCATTTGTTTCTGGGCCAGGGAGAGGTCTTGCACCAAGGTATGGGTGTCGAGATCGATCCCAACCCGTTTCATCACCTCTCGCGCTTCACGATGGATATTGCCCCACCGAATGAAATGTTTGCCCTTCATCTCATTGACCATTTTATCCATCATGATGTTTTCGGCCACCGTAAGATAGGAGATCAATGCGGTATCCACCTCCTGGTAGACCACGTCGATCCCTAAGGCCTTGGCATCCTGGGGATTGCGAATATCCACCTTCTTGCCATCGAAATAGATCTCTCCCACATAATGCCCGTAGGCGCCCCCCAAAATCTTCATCAATGTGGATTTTCCAGCGCCATCGGCGCCCACCAGGGCGTGGACCTCCACGGGCAACTGCAGGCGAGCCGCGGCGGCGGCGATGGCCAGGGTCGCAGCGGCTCCAGCCATGTCACACTTCATGTCGGCCATTCCCTTGGCCGTCTTGAGGCACAGCCCGCCGGCGTCGAAGGTCAGGCCCTTGCCCACGAAGGCGACGCGCTTGGGCTTGCGGACGCCCTTGGGCTTGTAGCGCAGGTGGATGAAGCGGGGCTCGACGGCGCTTCCGCTCGCGACGGCCAGGATCAGGTTCATTCCCTCGCGCCTGAGCCGGGCCTTGTTCCAGATGGTGCTCTGCAAGCCGTGTTCCTTGGCAAGCTGCTCGGCGGCGCGCGCGAGCGCCGGCGGGTTCATCTCGTTGGGGGGCATGTTGACCCAGTCGCGCGCCAGGTTGACGCACTCACCGAGGATCACACCGCGCGCGACGGCCTGCCGGGCCGCTCGTGTGGCCTTGTCCGCGAGCAACAGGACGCGCCGCAGGGCGGGAGCCGGCTCCTGCTTGCCGGTCTTGTAGCGCAGGAACCGGTATCCGCCCGTCACCACGCCCTCGGCGGCCGCTTGGAACGCTTCGGGCGGAGCCTGTTGCGGCAGCACCAGGGCCGCCGAGCGCTGCCCCCGAGCCGCTCGAGCCGCCGCCACCGCCAGGCGCCGGGCGACAGCGGTGGGGTTGCGTTCATCCCCAGAGCCCACCAGGAGCACCCAGGATGCCTCAAGGCTTGGACCCGGGAAGGGGAGCTTGAGCACCTGGGAGCGTTTCCCCTCGAAGCGTTCCTGTTTGGCCAGGTTACGCAGGGCGCCTTGCAGATGGGTGTCCAACGCCTCGAAGGCGTGACTGTCACGGAACCCGCTCCACACGGGAATCGCGAGCAGGTCCACCCGAGCTTTGTGGAACTCGTCCGTTTTCACGAGGATCGTGGGCGTCGTCTTGCTCGTCGCCATGGCGGGCGCATGGTGGCACGACCTCCCCGTTCGCTCAAGGGCCAATAGAGCTGTAGGGGCACGACGCGTCGGGGAAGCA
>JALTZY010000412.1 GCA_027045905.1 Paracoccaceae bacterium | reverse complement strand
TCTCCTCGATCTGGGCGCTGTCATAGCCGAGCGCCTCGAGGGCGGCGGGCACCGAGCGGTTGATGATGTTGAAATAACCACCGCCCGCCAGCTTCTTGAACTTCACCAGCGCGAAATCGGGCTCGATCCCGGTCGTGTCGCAATCCATCACCAGCCCGATCGTGCCGGTGGGAGCGATGACGCTGACCTGGGCGTTGCGATAGCCGTGCTTCTTGCCCAGCGCCAGCGCCTCGTCCCAGCAGGCCATGGAAAGCTCGACGAGCTTCCTGTCCGGGCAGTGGGCGTGATCGAGCGGCACCGGGTTCACCGCCAGGCCCTCATAGCCTTCGCTCGCCCCATAGGCGGCGGTGCGGTGATTGCGGATCACCCGCAGCATGTGCTCGCGGTTGCGCGCAAAGCCCGCAAACGGCCCCAGCTGCCCGGCCATCTCGGCCGAGGTGGCATAGGCCACCCCGGTCAGGATCGCGCTCAGCGCCCCGGCAATGGCGCGGCCCTCGGGCGAATCGTACCCGTGGCCCATATTCATCAAGAGCCCGCCGATATTGGCATATCCCAACCCCAGCGTGCGGAAGTCGTAGGAAAGCTGGGCGATCTCGGGCGACGGGAACTGCGCCATGGTCACGCTGATCTCGAGCGTAATGGTCCAGAGCCGGGTCGCGTGCATGTAATCCTCGACCTGAAAGCGCCCGTTTTCGTAGAAGGCAAGCAGGTTCATGCTGGCCAGATTGCAGGCGGTATTGTCGAGGAACATGTATTCCGAGCAGGGGTTGGAGCCGCGGATCTCGCCA
The DNA here is from genome assembly GCA_027045905.1 of Paracoccaceae bacterium. Classification (GTDB taxonomy): domain Bacteria; phylum Pseudomonadota; class Alphaproteobacteria; order Rhodobacterales; family Rhodobacteraceae; genus JAAEUB01. Next base: position 7,177 of record JALTZY010000412.1, on the reverse strand, counting down.
TCTTCGGGGCAGGTATGCCAGGCATTGATCGTGTCGTGAAACTGGATCCCCGGATCGGCGCAGGCCCAGGCCGCTTCGCCGATCTGGCGCCACAGATCGCGCGCCTTTATCACCTTGGCAACGCTCCCGTCGGTGCGCCGGATCAGCTCCCAGTCCGCATCTTCGCGCACCGCTTTCAGGAAGGCATCGGTCACGCGCACCGTGTTGTTGGAATTCTGCCCCGAGACGGTGGCATAGGCCTCGCCGTCCCAGTCGGTGTCATAGGTGGGAAACTCGATCGAGGCAAAGCCCTGGCGCGCGTAGTCGATCACGCGCTTGATGTAATTCTCGGGGATAAAGGCCTGTTTTGCCTTGCGAATTTCCTTGCGCAGGGTGGCGTTCGCCTTGGGATCGAAGGCATCCTGCTCGGCCCCGTCCCAGGCGCGGATGGCATCGAAGATCGCGTTCAGGTGCCGCTCATGGGCCTTGGAGCCCGCCACCAGCGCCGCCACCTTCTGCTCTTCCCGGACCTTCCAGGAGACGAATTCCTCGATATCCGGATGGTCGGCATCGACGATCACCATCTTGGCCGCGCGCCGCGTGGTGCCGCCGGACTTGATCGCGCCCGCGGCCCGGTCGCCGATCCTCAGAAAGCCCATCAGCCCCGAAGACTTGCCGCCCCCCGAAAGCGGCTCATTGGCCGCGCGCAGGCTCGAGAAATTGGTGCCGGTGCCGGAGCCGTATTTGAACAGCCGCGCCTCGCGCACCCAGAGATCCATGATGCCGCCCTCGCCCACCAGATCGTCGCCGATCGACTGGATGAAGCAGGCGTGCGGCTGCGGATGCTCATAGGCCGATTGCGAGCGGGTGAGCGCGCCGGTCTTGTAATCGACGTAATAATGCCCCTGGCTCGGCCCGTCGATCCCGTAGGCCCAGTGGAGGCCGGTATTGAACCATTGCGGCGAATTGGGCGCGGCGCGCTGGCTGGCGAGCATGTGGCGCATCTCGTCGTAATAGGCGCGCGCGTCGGCTTCGCTGTCGAAATAGCCGCCCTTCCAGCCCCAATAGGCCCAGGTACCGGCAAGACGGTGAAAGACCTGGCGGGCCGAGGCCTCGCCGCCGTAGCGGGATTCTTCAGGCAGCTTCGCCAGCGCCTCCTCGTCGGCCACGCTGCGCCAGAGGAATTCGGGCACGCCCTCTTCGGGCACGCGTTTGAGCGCCGCGGGCACGCCGGCCTTGCGGAAGTATTTCTGCGCGATCACGTCGCCTGCGACCTGCGACCAGCCGACCGGGATCTCCACCTCGTCGAGGCGAAAGACCACCGAGCCGTCCGGGTTGCGAATCTCGGAAGCTGTGGTGGTGAAGGCGATATCCGCATAGGCGCCCTGCCCGGCACGGGTGAATTTGCGTTCTATCTTCATGTGCGACTTCTGTCCCCTGTCTGTCCTGCACGCCTCTGGCGCGCTCCTGTCCCCTGCTCACCGATGACCGTCGAAGGCCGGTCCACCCCTCCGGCGATTCGCTCAATACCCGCCCTGCGCCTTCGGCCTGTGTCCGAAGGTGTTTTCCGGGGAAGATCCCGCGCGATTTCAACTGGTCTCGTGCCGCCCAGACACCATATCTTGTGGCTTTGACGGCAATAAGGACAATATGGGGCAATCCTGCGGGAAAGATCAATGACAGAATCCGCCCCTGGAAACAAATTTTTCGATTGACGGGGGGACAGGTGACCCCTTCTCTGATTCCACCCCTGCACTCCGCACCGGGGCGGGCGGGCGATTCGCGCCCGCAAATCATCGGTTTCCCGGCAAAACCTGCCCCGGCACTTCAACCCCGCCCCTGCCGGCCGGCTTGCGGCGAATGTGCAACACCTCTCCGGAGACTGCGAAAGCGGGCCCGGGCCGGCCGTGGCGGCCGCTCGAGGAGCCCCGCCTTGCCGTCCGGCCCTGCCCGGCCCGGCGGCGACAGGAGGCGCAAACGACCGGCCGGAAACGGTCGGCTGAACCGGCCTCGGAAATGCCGGGGACATTGGTCGGGGCGGCGAGATTCGAACTCACGACCTTCTGTACCCAAAACAGACGCGCTACCAGGCTGCGCTACGCCCCGACGCGCGCCTCAATAGCGCCAGAAGCCGGCTTTGGAAAGCCCCCCGAGCCTGCCAGTCCCGCCCCCGCTCACTCCCCTGCCGGCACCGGCGGCGCCGAAGGCTCGCAGGGCCAGGCCGCAATCGCCGGGTCGATGGCCGGGTGGCGAATCTCGCTGCCCGGGCCGATTCCCAACAGCGCCGCCATGCCGCCCCTGATCTCCAGCACATACTGCACCCCCGCCCCTCCGGAGATCGGCGTGAGGTCGCCCGGAATCGCCTCGGGATGCACATATTGCACCACGCCTTCGGGGGTGATGAACACCATGTCGAGCGCAATCAGCGTGTTCTTCATCCAGAAGGCCGGCGCGCCGGCCACATCATAGACGAACAGCATCCCCCGGCTAGCTCCCAGGCTCTCGCGAAACATGAGCCCGCGCGCCCGTGCCTCGGGCGTAGCGGCGACCTCGACCCCGAATCGCGCCTGCCCCCAAGACCCGCGCAGGAACAGGATATCCTCGCGGCAGGCTTCCTCGGCCCGACCCGGGAGCACCGACAGCACCGACAGCACCGACAGCACCGACAATACGGAACGGGTGGCGAAAAGAGACGAGAATCGGGGCATGCACGGACCTCCGGCTCAGGACGACGGGTCGCAATCTCGAACGGACCGAACGGCTCACCGGGCCTTCGCGAACATCGCGCCGATGGCACCGCCGCGTCGCCGGCAGAGCCGCCCCGGCCGTTCAGTCTTCTTCCGTTTCGATATCTACCACCGAATCCCAGCTCTTGACCAGCACCGCCATGCGCCCGCGCCGGCCTTCCCGCGCTCCGATGCAGATCGCCTCGCCCGGTTGCAGATCCGACAGACCCGAGCGGCGCAGTACCTCGATATGGATGAACACGTCCTCGCTGCTGCCGAAGACATTGGCGAACCCGAAGCCCTTGGTCTTGTCGAACCACTTGATGCGCGCAGGCTCCAGCTCCAGGTCCGAGAAATCCTCCGCAAGCATCGCATCCGACATTTCCGCCCCGGGGCCCGCCCCCCCGGCCGGCGGGATGATCTCATGCACCGCCGAAGCCTGCTGGCCGCGGCTGGTCTCGATCACGTCAACCTCGATTTCGGCACCGTCAGCGACCGAACTCTGTCCGAAATTGCGCAGGACATTTGCATGCAGCAGCACGTCGGAGCCGCCGTCTTCGGGAAGGATGAAGCCAAATCCCTTCTTCGGGTCGAACCACTTAACCACGCCGCGCATCCGCCGCGCCTCGTCCGAGCGATCCTCTTGAGACACTGTGTGTTCCTGTTCCAAAGTTTCCAACCCCGGAGGAAGTTTGGCGGGAAAAAAGACCGGGCGCAAGCCAAAAATACCTGACGCAGCGCCACAATATTTTCACGTTGCGTGAATTTTATCGTTTTCAATCAAGGGTTAAGTCTCTGTATCTCCCATGGCGCCTCCTCCGCCTCCCGTTTCCACCGGAAACGGTCATGCAGGCGAAAAGCGCCATCGGCCCAGAACTCGATTTCCAGCGGGCGGATGCGGTAGCCGCCCCAGAAGGGCGGGCGCGGCGGGTTCGCCCCCAGCTCGGCGCCGAGCCTCGCCACCCGCGCCATTAGGCTTGCGCGCGAGGTCAGCGGCTCGCTCTGGCGCGAGGCCCAGGCGCCGATTCGGCTCTTGAGCGAGCGGGAGGCGAAATAGGCATCCGCCTCCTCCTCCTCGACCCGCTCCACCAGCCCGCGCGCGCGCACCTGCCGGCGCAGGCTCTTCCAGTGCAGCACCAGCGCCGCCTTGCCCGCGCGCTCGAGCTCGCGCGCCTTAACCGAGCCGTAATTGGTATAAAAGACGAATCCCTCCGCCCGGATCGCCTTGAGCAGCACCATGCGCACATTGGGCATTCCCGCCTCGTCCACCGTGGCAAGCGCCATGGCGCCGGGGTCGTTGGGCTCGCTCGCTTCGGCCTCGGCGAGCCAGCGCCGGGCGATTTCCAGCGGGTCTTCTCCGGAAAATATCCCTGTGCGCCTGCTCATTGGCCTCTCTCCCGATCTCTCCTGACCGCTCCCCGTCCCGGGGCGGACTTGAAGGCCCCGCCCCGATCGCCTAAACCGCATTAACGGATTTGTCACCGGTGAGGAACGCGAAAATGTCGGCTGCTTCGATGAAAGGCAAACGCGGGCTGATCATGGGGCTTGCCAATGACCGCTCCATCGCCTGGGGGATCGCCCGGGCGCTGGCCGGCGCGGGGGCGGAGCTGGCCTTTTCCTACCAGGGCGAAGCGGTGAAGAAGCGGGTCCTGCCGCTGACCCAGAGCCTCGGCAGCGAGATCGTCCTGCCCTGCGATGTCTCTGACGCGGCCTCGCTCGACGCGCTGTTTGCCACGCTCGAGCAAAAGTGGGGCAGGCTCGATTTCGTGGTCCACGCGATCGGCTTTTCCGACAAGAGCCAGCTGCGCGGCCGCTACGTGGATACCACGCCGGAAAATTTCGCCATGACCATGGACATCTCGGTCTATTCCTTCACCGCCGTGGCCCGGCGCGCGGCCCCGCTGATGACAGAGGGCGGCGCCATGCTCACGCTCACCTATTACGGGGCCGAGAAGGTGATGCCCAATTACCACGTCATGGGCGTGGCCAAGGCGGCGCTGGAAGCCAGCGTGCGCTATATCGCCGAGGATCTGGGCAAGGACGGAATCCGCGTCAACGCCATCTCCGCCGGCCCGATCAAGACGCTCGCCGCCTCCGGCATCAGCGATTTCCGCCTGATCCTGAAATGGAACGAGCTCAACGCCCCCCTGCGCCGCACCGTCACCATCGACGACGTGGGCAATGCCGCCCTCTACCTGCTCAGCGACATGGGCCGCGGCGTCAGCGGCGAGGTGCACCATGTGGATGCGGGCTATCACGCCATCGGCATGAAGGCCGTGGACGCCCCCGATATCGACCTCGTGACCGGGAGAAAAGACAAATGAGCGACACCCGCCTGCCCCACGAAAAGGGCTTTCATGTGAGCTGGGACCAGATCCACCGCGACGCCCGCGCGCTGGCCTGGCGGCTCGACGGACAGGGCCCCGGCGAAGGCGGCGCCTGGAGGGCGGTGGTGGCCATCACCCGCGGCGGCATGGCCCCGGCGATGATCGTCGCCCGCGAGCTCGATATCCGCATGGTCGACACCGTGAGCGTCAAATCCTACCAGCACCAGACCCAGTCCGAACCGGAAGTGATCAAGCAGCCCGACATGGAAATGGTCGGCGACGGCAGCGGCGTGCTGGTGATCGACGACCTTGTGGATACCGGCCGCACGCTGGAAGCGGTGCGCGAACTGATGCCCAGGGCCCATATCGCCACTGTCTATGCCAAGCCCATGGGCCGGCCGATGGTCGATACCTTCATCACCGAAGTGAGCCAGGATACCTGGATCTTCTTCCCCTGGGACATGGCGCTTCAATATGTGGAGCCCTTCCGCGGGGCCGACTGAGCGAAGGATTTCGCCATTTCGCCATGCTGCCGCCCGCCGCGGGGCCGGGCAATGGCCCGCTGATGGACCGGGTAACGGCCGCCGGGCGACCGATGAGATGCGCCGCAAGGACCCGCACGACATGAGGCCGGCGCGGAGGCGACGGCGGATACGGATTCTCTGCCTTCCTTCCTCCCGATCACCCCTTGCATCCGGCGGGCCGGGGGCGGATCATCGCGGCGGCAGGTGCTGCTCGATATAGGCACGCAGTTCCTCGGCCTCTTCGCGCACGTTGCGCAGGCCCTCCATGGCGGCCCTGGTCTCGGCCTCGGCCTGGTGCAGCTTGCTGATCAGTTCGGCCTCGCGCTGCTGCATGTAGGTAATCGCCTGATCGCGGGTTTCCTCGGCCTCATGCAGGGCCTGAGCCATCTTGTCGAGCTCGTTCATGTCGGTGCCCGATACCTTCGTGAAGCGGTGCACCAGCCAGTGCGCGAACCACCCCAGCGCAAAGGCGACGAACAGAATGATCGCGGTGACGATGATGAATTCGGTTCTGTTCAATTGTTTTCCCCTGCCGTGTCACCGGCGGCGGGCGAAGACGAATCGGCCCGGGCATCTTCCCCGCCTTCTCCCGCCGCGGCTGTTCCATCCCCGTTTTCGCCCCCCGGCACGGCCGCGCCCGCGGCATTCTCCTGCTCCTGCGCCTTCTCTCCGGAATCGGATTCATGTTCGGACAGGATCAGGCGGAATTCGATGCGCCGGTTGGCCTCGCGCCCCTCTTCGGTGCCGTTATCGGCGATCGGGTTGGCCTCGCCATAGCCATGGGCGACCAGGTTGCTGGTCAGCACCCGGCGCGCCAGAAGCGCGTTCAGCACCGCTTGGGCGCGGGCCTGGCTGAGCGCCTTGTTCATTTCCTCGCGCCCCTGGCTGTCGGTGAAGCCGCCGATCTCCATGGGCACATCCTGACATTCTTTCATCGCCTCGGCAATCTTGTCGATCGTCTCGCGTGCCTCGGCGGTGATATCGGCGGAGCCGGGGGCGAAGGTGATCTTCTGCGCCTCGAGGATCCGGTTCATCCGGTCCACGCATTCCTGCGGCCCGGGCCTGGAGGCGACCGGGTCCAGCGCCTCGCGATAGGCGACGGAGATGCGGAAATCCTGGGCCTCCCCCAGCTTTTCCCCCATCAGCCGGGAGATTTCGGCCCGGGCCTCCCGGTCGCCGGTATTGCCCCTGATTTCGACCAGCCCTGGCTGCACGAGCGCCGAGCCGTTGGACAGGTGCGAAAGTCCTTCCAGCGCCGCCAGCACCCGCACCAGCCAGCCTTTCGGCAGATCCGGGTCTAGGCGGGTGGCCAGGTGGACCGCCTCGATGCCGAAACGGGCGCGGGCGTAGCTCTCGGCCACTTCGCGCTCGGTCTCGTCGCGCAGACGTCCGCGCAGCTGCACCTGGCCCTCGGGGCTCAGGGTGGCGATGAATTCGGGCGTGTCGGCGGGGGTCTCGCCGCCGCCGCCAGCAGCCCCGCCCAGACTCCCGCCGGCCTCCCTGGCCGGCTCCGGCTCGGGCAGCACCGCATGCAGCGAAAATACCTCCGGCAGGGCCGCTTCCAGCTCGCCGCTCACCCGGTCAAACAGCCCGGACGGTACGCCCCGGGGCGCAATCAGGG
>JALTZY010000411.1 GCA_027045905.1 Paracoccaceae bacterium | reverse complement strand
GCCCAATACACCCTGCCGCCAACCCCCAAACAGGTGGATTACGCCCGCCATCTCGCAGCCCGCCTCGGCGCGCGCATCCCCGTCGAGGTCGCCAATGACCGGCGCGCGCTCTCCCAGTGGATCGACCGCCACAAGGCGCGCGCCATGGAGCGTCGGCCTGCGGGCAGCGGGGCGACCTCACGGCAGGTCGCCTTCGCCGAGCGCATCGCCCGGGCCAAGCGCCGGGCCGTGCCCGAGGAGTGCTTTCGCGACGCAGAGCTCATGTCGCGCTGGATCAGCGCCAACCGCTGAGGGGGACGAATTTTCGGAGAAAATTCGGGGATTCGGGGGCCGCGCTGCGCGCGGCTGGGGGGTTCACCCCCAGACCCCCAGAGTATTTGGCGAAAGATGAAAGATATGTCCAGATTGCAGGGGTTTTAGGTCCAGGTTAGGGTGGCGCATGGCCGCTCCGCTCGACATATTCTTTCTCGATCCCGACAGCGAAGGCACCCTGCAGGCGCGTATCCAGCAGATGGTGGCTGAGGCGATCCTTTCGGGGCGGCTCAGTCGGGGCGAGAAGCTGCCTTCCTCACGCGGGCTTGCGGCCCATCTCGGGGTGAGCCGGATCACCGTGACGCTTGCCTATACCGAGCTTCAGGCCAATGATTTCATCACCGCGCGTGCCCGTTCGGGCTATTACGTTTCCGAAAACGCGCCGCAGCCGCCGGATTTCCGCCCCGAGCGGGCCGGAAGCGGGCGGGTGGACTGGGGCCGCGCCATTGCCGGCCGCTTTTCCGCCCGCGCCACCCCGGAAAAGCCCGCCGACTGGCGCGCCTATCCCTACCCCTTCGTCTATGGTCAGCCCGACGAGCGGCTGTTCGACCACAATGCCTGGCGGCTCTGCGCCCTGCGCGCCCTGGGGCAGAAGGAGCAGGCGCCGGTGATCCGCGACTGGTACGATGCCGACGACCCGGAGCTCGTCGCCTTCATCGCCCGCCACATCCTGCCCCGGCGCGGCATCGCCGCCGCACCCGAGGAGATCCTGATCACCCTTGGCGCGCAAAATGCCCTCTGGCTCGCCGCCCGCCTGCTGCTCACCCCCCGCCGCCTGGCCGCCTTTGAAAACCCGTGCTATTACGCCCTGCGCGATATCCTCGCCCAGAGCCGCTGCCGCATGGCGCCGGTGGCGGTGGACCGCGACGGCCTCTGCCCGGACCTGCTGCCGGACGGTACGGATGTGATCTTCACCACCCCCAGCCACCAATGCCCGACCACCGCCACCATGCCGCTCGTCCGCCGCCGGGCGCTGCTTGAGCGCGCAGGCAGGTTGGGCGCGCTGATCGTGGAGGATGATTATGAGTTCGAGATGTCGTTTCTCGCCGCCCCCAGCCCGGCGCTCAAAAGCCTCGATCGCGACGGGCGGGTGCTCTATGTGGGCAGCTTTTCCAAGTCGCTGTTTCCGGGGCTGAGGCTCGGCTATCTGGTCGGCGCGCCCGAATTCATCCGCGAGGCACGCGCCTTGCGCTCGAGCCTGTTGCGCCACCCGCCCGGCCTGATGCAGCGCATCACTGCCCATTACCTGCGCCTTGGCCATTACGATGCCATGGTGCGCCGGATGAAGGCGGCCTTTCAGGAGCGGCGCGAGGTAATGGAGCGGGCGCTTTCCGCCCATGGGCTCGAGGTCGCCGGGCGGGGGGTGTCCGGCGGGTCGTCCTTCTGGATGCGCGCGCCCGAAGGCGTGGATACGGGAGCGCTCGCCCGCGCCTTGCGCGCCGAGGGCGTGCTGATCGAGCCCGGCGCGCCCTTCTTTGCCGATCCTGCCCCCCCGCGCCACTTCTACCGGCTGGCCTACAGCTCGATCCCCGAAGAGCGAATCGGCGAGGGCGTAGCGCGCATCGCTGCTGCGCTGGCAGGGGCAGGCGCGGGGCGGTGAGGGCGAAGCCTGCGCTTCCGGCGCTCCCCGCGTGTACGCCTGCTCCGGCCGGTGCGCCCTGCGGCACTCTTTGTCTTGTCCGCCCGGCAGTTCTCTTCAGAACCTGATCGATATGCCGAAGCCCAAGTCGCGGGTGCGGAAGGTGCCGGTGTCGTTGTAATTGGCCTGGAGGAACAGCGAGGGGCCGGGCGGCGGGCTGGCCAACTGATCGAACTGAGTTGCCGGATTGCTGATCTTGAAGCCGGGCCCTCCCTCGCGGGCAAAAATGACGTCGTCGTCGGCGTTCCGGGGCATGGTGACTTCAAACGCCGCGTCGCTGGCCTCCTGGCCGCGCTGATAGGCCTTGTAAAAATTCATGTATTGCGGCGGTATGCCGGTGCTTTCCTGTACGGTCGGTTCGCTCAGGTAGATATTCACCCGCAGGCCGACGCTGTAGCCGGTTTCCGATCCGAACGGGCCGCGGGTGCGGGCGAGCCCGGCCAGAGCCGTGTACCGCACGCTTGCCGAGCCCCCGTGGACCGCGCCGCGCACCCGGTCGATGCCCCAACCGGAGCCGGTGCCGGTCATGTTGATCGAATCTGCCTCGATCCCGTAGGAAAGCTGCGCAAACGGCCCGGAACCCGGCGATGCTGCCCCCATGACCAGGCCGGCGCCGATCACGAAGGCCCTCTCCAGCCCGCCACCGACGAAATCGACCAGGCTGCCGCCGACCAGGGCATAGGCGCCGACCAGTCCGAGCGAGAAGCTCGTGGGCGGCGGCGATAGGTCTTGCGCCGAGGCGGCGGTGGCTCCGGCGGTGCCAATGGCGGCGCTCAGGGCCAGAGTCGCGCAGGCCCGGCGAATCCCGTGAATGAAAGTCATCTGTCCCCCCTTGCTTTCAGCAATTTGCAACATACCGAATCGTGCCAGCCGAGGGGCGCATGGCAGCGGGCTCAAGGGATTGAAACGGTCGCAATTACAATCAGAAACACATCAACCTCCAGAGCCCGACGCATCCGGCAGGCCGGCTCGGCAATGGCCGACAGGCAGCGCACGGATCAGAGCACGAATTGCAGGGTTTTTCAATACCGGCGCGGTAGAACGGCGGGGCAGGGGGTGCTGGCATTGTCGCCGTGTTTGGTCTAAACCGCCCCGAAAGCGCAAGAGACAGGCACACCATGACACGCACTCTCATCACCTCGGCACTGCCCTATATCAACGGCATCAAGCATCTGGGCAACCTGGTCGGAAGCCAGCTTCCGGCCGACCTCTACGCCCGCTACAGGCGCGCGCGCGGCGACGAGGTTATGTTCGTCTGCGCCACGGACGAGCACGGCACGCCCGCCGAACTGGCGGCTGCCAGGGCCGGGCAGGCGGTGGCCGATTACTGCTCCGAGATGCACGAGGTGCAGGCGGATCTCGCGCGCCGCTTCGGGCTTTCCTTCGACCATTTCGGTCGCTCTTCGTCGGTGCACAATCACCGCCTGACCCAGCACCTCGCCGCCCGACTCGGCGAGGCCGGGCTGATCGAGGTGGTCGAAGAAGAGCAGGTCTATTCGCCCGCCGACGGCCGCTTCCTGCCGGACCGCTATATCGAGGGCACCTGCCCCAATTGCGGCTATGACAAGGCCCGGGGCGACCAATGCGAGGAATGCACCAAGCAGCTCGAGCCCACCGCGCTGATCGAGCCGCGCAGCGCCATTTCCGGGGCGACGGACCTTGAAGTGCGCAAGACAAGGCACCTGTTCCTGCGCCAGTCGGCTTTGCGCGAGCGCCTTGACCAATGGATCGATTCCAAGGCCGACTGGCCGGTCCTGACCACCTCGATCGCGAAGAAATGGCTCCATGATGGCGATGGCCTGCGCGATCGGGGCATCACTCGCGACCTCGACTGGGGCATCCCCGCGCAGTTCGAGGGCGCGCCCTGGGAGGGGATGGCGGGCAAGGTCTTCTATGTCTGGTTCGATGCGCCGATCGAATACATCTCCGCCACCGCCGAATGGGCCGAGGCAAACGGAAAGTCGGAAAAGGACTGGAAAAGGTGGTGGAAAACGGATGAGGGTGCCGAAAATGTTCGATATGTGCAATTCATGGGCAAGGATAACGTCCCCTTCCACACCCTGAGCTTCCCCGCCACCCTGATGGGATCGGGCGAGGACTGGAAGCTCGTCGATTACATCAAGAGCTTCAATTACCTCAATTACGACGGCGGCCAGTTCTCCACCAGCCAGGGGCGCGGCGTGTTCATGGATCAGGCGCTGGAGATCCTGCCCGCCGATTACTGGCGCTGGTGGCTCCTGAGCCACGCGCCGGAAAATTCCGACAGCGAATTCACCTGGGAGAATTTCCAGCTGAGCGTGAACAAGGATCTCGCCGACGTGCTGGGCAATTTCGTCAGCCGGGTGACCAAGTTCTGTCGTTCGCGCTTTGGCGAAAAGGTGCCGGAGGGGGGCGATTGCGGCCCGGAGGAAGAAGCGCTGATCGCTGCGCTTGCCAAGCGCCTGCGGGCCTATGAAGCGCATATGGACGCAATCGAGATCCGCAAGGCGGCGGGCGAATTGCGCGCGATCTGGGTTCTGGGCAACGAATATCTGCAGGAGGCCGCGCCCTGGGCCGCCTTCAAGCAGGACCCGGCGCGCGCCGCCGCGATCATCCGCTTGGCGCTGAACCTGATACGCCTCTATGCGGTGCTCTCGGCACCCTTCATCCCGGAGGCTTCGCAGCGGATTCTGGCGGCGATGCAGGCCGAGGATGATGGCTGGCCCGAGGATGTGGCGGCAGCTTTACGGGCGCTTGCGCCCGGTCATGGCTTCCGTGTGCCGGAGGTGCTGTTTGCCAAGATCAGCGATGAGGCGCGCGAAGAGTGGCAGGCGCGGTTTGCCGGCGGACGCGACAGGTGATGCGCCGGCGCGGCTTCATCGTCGGGGTCGGGACCGGGGCGGCAGGATTTGCGGCGGGGCTGGCGGGGGTGAGCGCAAGCCCGCTGCTGGCCGCCTCCGCCTCCACCGCCGCCCATGCCCGCGCCGTCGCCGCGCTCACGCCTTCGCGCGGCCGCCTCTTGCACGGCACCTTTCCGGGCGGCTTCACCGGCGAGGAGGACGACATCACCCTGGCCCAGCTCCAGGCCTATGAGCGCGCCGTGGGCAAGCGCGTGGCCTGGGTCTGTTTCTCGCATAACTGGTTCAACGGCCGCCGCTTTCCCACCGATACCGCGCGCTGGATCCTCGCCCACGGCGCCACGCCTTATGTGCGGCTGATGATGCGCTCGGACAGCGAGGAGATGAAGCGCGAGCCCCGCTACACGCTCAGGCGCATCGCCGAGGGCAGGTTTGACGCCGATCTCGCCCGCTGGGGCCGCGCGGCGGCGGCGCTGGGGGTGCCGATCATCGCCGAATACGGCACCGAGATGAATGGCGAGTGGTTTCGCTGGAACGGGCGCTGGAACGGCCGCGCCAGGGGGGGCGAGCGCTTCCGCGCCGCCTATCGCCACATCGTCGAGGTGACCCGCGCCGCGGGGGCCGACAATATCGTCTGGGTGTTTCACATCAACCACCAGGACGCCCCGGATACGAGCTGGAACCGCTTCGAGCATTACTATCCCGGCGATGACGTGATCGACTGGTGCGGGGTCTCGGCCTATTCGATGCTGAGGCCGGACGAGGACGAGCGCACCGATTTCGTCGCCACCTTCGAGCGCGCCTATGGGCGGCTCAGGCGCCTGGCGCCGCGAAAGCCGGTGATCGTGGCCGAATTCGGCACCGATATCCACAACCCGCTCGAGCCTGCCGCCCCCTGGGCCGACCGGGCGCTGGCGGCGATCACCGGTGGGCGCTGGCCCGGACTGATCGGCTTTTCCTGGTGGAACGAGACCTGGCCCAATGACGACAATACCCCCACCGATCTCAGGGTGTGGAAGGATGCGGAACTGGCGCGGGTCTTTCGAAGGCGTCTGAGAAATGCGCCCTTGGTGACGCGGCGTCCCGGGCTCTGACCGGATCGAAATGCCGCTGGCCGAATCCGCGCGCGGTCCTGATTTTCGGCGAAAAATCACTTCTGCAAAAATCGAACCATCCGGGTGCCGGACGATCGCTCCCGTTTGCGTTTGCGGTGGCGATCGACAAGCCGGTGAGGGGCCGGAGAAGAAGATGGTCCGGGCGCGGGTCGCGCATCCCCTTCGGGCCTGCTTGCCCTGCCGGCCCGAACGAAAAGGCGACAAGGCCCCGCCGGCGCTTCCTGCGGCCGCCAAGGGCGCAGTCAGGCGTGCCGAGCCCGTCTCAATAGGTGCGGATCAGGCCCACCAGCTTGCCCTGTACCTTTACCTGGCCCTCACGCAGGAGGCGGGTTTCGTAAGCGGGGTTGGCGGCTTCGAGGGCGATCATGTCGCCCTGCTTGCGGTAGCGTTTCAGGGTGGCCTCGTAGCCGTCCACCTGTGCTACCACGATGTCGCCGTTTTCGGCGATGCTGGTTTCGCGGATGACCACGATATCGCCATCGTTGATCCCGGCATTGATCATGGAATCTCCCCGGACTTCGAGCGCATAGTGATTCCCGCGCCCGCTCAGCATCTGCTGGGGGACGGATATGCGCGTGGTGCCATCGGTGATCGCTTCGATCGGCTGGCCGGCGGCGATGCGTCCGAGCAGGGGCAGTTCGTTCACGCCCTCGGTGGCGGTCTGCAGGGCCGCGGCGGGCGGGGCGGAGCGCTCGCCTTCGATCACCCGGGGTTCAAATCCGCCGCGCCCGTCGTTTTCGAGCATTTCCGGCAATCTGACGATCTCGATCGCCCGGGCACGATGGGCGAGGCGGCGGATGAAGCCGCGCTCCTCGAGCGCGGTGATCAGCCGGTGGATGCCGGACTTGGAGCGCAGCGACAGGGCATCCTTCATCTCGTCGAAGGAGGGCGGCACCCCGTCGCGCTGGATGCGCTTGTGAATGAAGCTGAGCAATTCGATCTGTTTGCGGGTCAACATCGGTCTTCTCCCTGCATCTGCGCGCCCTGTCTGCCGCGCCCGGCGCCTTCACTTTCCAATTCCCGGTTTCCAGTTCCCGTCTGCCCCATTGTCGTTTGCCCCATTGTCGTTTGCCCCATTGTCGTTTGCCCATCGCGTTAACCCCATTTTCGTAAAGATGCGGCAAACTTTGGGTCACCGGGTATGTTCAACCTATGTTCTAGCCACGTTCCTGTTTCGTGTCAAGCGGGCGGATGCAGCGAGAGGAACGGGACGGTTTCGCCGATCTCGTGTGCCGGGTCGCCGGGCGGGCGGACCAGCAGGGCATTGGCGGCGGCACAGGCGCTGAGGCCGCCTTTCTCCTCGATCGGGGCGATGCCGCCGGCCTCGAGGCGGGCCTGGAGGTAGCATTCGGCGGTGCCATTGGCGCCGAGCGGGGCGGCGAGACGGGCCATGCGCGTCGGGGCCGGGGCGGCGGGCAGGCCGAGCATGGCGCGTATCGCCGGCACGACGAAGATGCGGGCTGCGACCATGGCGGCGACCGGAGTGCCGGGCAGGCCCAGAAGCGGCACGCCATGGAGGCGACCGAGGATCAGCCGCTTGCCCGGACGCATGGCGAGGCGGAGGGTTTCGGCCTGCCCGCCCATCCGGCGCACGGTCTCGGCGACGAGATCGTATGCCCCGGCAGCCGCGCCGCCGGTGGTGAGGATCAGGTCGGCGCCCCTGGCAAGGCCGAGGGCGGCGGTGAGCGAATCCGTGCGGTCGCGCGCAATCGGCAGGATACGCGCGCTGGCCCCCGCTTCGCGGGTGATGGCGGCAAGGGCGAACGGGTTGGAGGCGAGGATCTGCCCCGGGGTCGGGTTCGCGCCTGGCATGGCCAGCTCGTCTCCGGTGGGCAGGATGGCGACTTCGGGGCGGCGGGCGACGGGTATCTCGGCCTTGTTCATGGCGGCAAGGAGGGCGATGTCGGCGGGGGAGAGCGGACGGGGAGGGCTCAGCGTGTGTCCTTCGGGGAAGTCGGCGCCGGGAGGGCGGATGAAGGGACGCGGGTCGATCTCGCGGCCAAGGGTCAGCAGCGCGCCGCGCCGCTGCGCCTGCTCCTGCATCACCACCTTGTCGGTGCCCTCGGGTGCCGGCGCGCTGC
>JALTZY010000410.1:424-1570 GCA_027045905.1 Paracoccaceae bacterium | reverse complement strand
GACCAACAAGTTGCTGCGCGCATTGTTCAGCCAGGCGGATGCCTTCGAGATGATCCTGTGCGACGAAGATGCGGCTCGCCGCCTGCCCGGCGTGGGTGTCGGGCGCGCCGATATCCCGTCTGCCGCCTGAGCGACTTCAAATTCCCTTGCAAAGACGTTTTGCACCGGATTTTTCTGTGCTAGGACCATGTCAAACGGCTGTGGTCCTTTGGCGGTCCGCAGAGAACTGGATGGGGTAGGCACCTGATGGCAAAGGCGAGAGCGGTCACCAAGCTTGTTGGGCCTTTTGTTGGTTTGGCGCTGCTCGCGGCATGCGGCGGCGCGCCCAACGATATTCCGCTGGAGAACTTTACGGCACAGGAAATCTATCAGCGCGCCGAATACGAGTTGAATCGCGGCAAGCCGAAGGAAGCTGCGCGTTACTTTGGCGAGATCGAGCGGCTGTATCCCTATTCGGAATGGGCCAAGCGGGCCCTGATCATGCAGGCCTATTCCTTTCATCAGCGACGCGACTATCCCAACAGCCGCGCCAGCGCGCAGCGTTACCTGGATTTCTACCCGGCGGATGAGGATGCGGCCTATGCGCAGTATCTGCTGGCGCTGAGCTATTATGACCAGATCGATGACGTGGGCCGTGACCAGGGCCTGACTTTCCAGGCGCTGCAGGCGTTGCGGACGGTGATCGAGCGCTATCCGGACAGCGACTATGCCCGGTCGGCGGTGCTGAAATTCGACCTGGCTTTTGACCACCTGGCGGCCAAGGAAATGGAAATCGGGCGCTACTATCTGAAGCGCGGCCACTACACGGCGGCGGCCAACCGTTTTCGCGCGGTTGTCGAACAGTTCCAGACCACCAGCCAGACGCCCGAGGCGCTCTATCGTCTGATCGAGGCTTATTTGGCGCTGGGGCTTGATGACGAGGCGCAGACGGCGGGCGCGATCCTGGGCGAGAATTTCCGCTCGACCGAGTATTACCAGGACGGCTATGACCTTTTGACCGGGAAGGGGCTGCGGCCAGAGGTGGCTGGCGATGGCTGGCTGGCGCAGATTTACCGGCAAGTGATCCGCGGCGAATGGCTCTGATCGACGGGGGCTTGGCGGATGCTGCTTAGTCTCGATATCCGGGATATGCTGATAATCGACCAC
>JALTZY010000410.1:0-414 GCA_027045905.1 Paracoccaceae bacterium | reverse complement strand
GCGCGGGCGCGCTGAGCTGGTGCGGGCGGGGGCCGAGAAGGGTGAGGTGACGGCGGTTTTCGAGTTGACCGATGAGCATCCGGCGCGGGCTATCCTGCAGGAAGCCGGGCTGCCGGACGGGGACGAGCTGATCCTGCGCCGTACCAATACGCCCGATGGCCGCAAGACTGCGCGGGTGAACGATCGGCGCGCCAGTGGCGAGGTGCTGCGGCAACTGTCCGACTGCCTGGTCGAACTACATGGCCAACAGGATGACCGCGGGTTGTTGAACCCGGCCAGTCACCGGGAAATTCTGGATGATTTCGGGGCCTTGGGTCGTGAGCTTGATGCGACCCGGATGGCCTGGAGAGACCTTGGGGCCGCCGAAAAACAACTGGCCGCAGCGGTAAGTGCGCTGGAGGCCGTGCGCCAGGA
>JALTZY010000409.1 GCA_027045905.1 Paracoccaceae bacterium | reverse complement strand
GCGGCATACGCCCGGCAGACGCCATTGACCCTTTCGTGACGGCGGTGCTGGCGGAGATGGGCGTGGACATCTCGCAACACGTGCCCAAGGGACTGGACGAGATGGCCGACCCCACAAGCTTCGACCTCATCATCACGCTTTCGCCGGAGGCGCACCATCATGCCATGGAGCTGACCCGCACCAGCGCCATCGACGTGGAATACTGGCCGACGATGGACCCCACCGCGGTGATGGGATCTCGTGAACAGCGCCTTGCGGCCTACCGCATCATGCGCGACGACCTGTTCCGGCGGCTGAAGAAGCAGTTTCCACCGCAGCCGGCGGCAGGCGTCTGACTTCTGCCCCTTAATAGACCACGGAGACCACAAGGGTGTCGGTGTAGGTGCCGGGCGGCGGCGTAGGCTGCGGCGGCACGCGGCCATAGGCCGTGAATGTCTGCGGCTGGCCGGTGCCGGTGGCGTTCACGTCGTTGCTGTTCCAGCGGCCCCAGCCCTGCGTGCGCGCGGCGTCGCGGTATATGCCGTAGGTAATGTCATGCGTGCCGTTGGTCATCTTGCGGTTGGCGGGGTTGGTGGTGCCGGTGTGCCCGCCGTTGATACGGATCTTGTAGGGCGTGCCATTAGTGCAGCGCACCGTGATGGTTGCGGTGGTATCGACGTTGGCGTTGAGCGCGCCCACGGTGCCGAAGTCCAGGTCCGTGGCCGAGACCTCGCAGGCCTTGTCCACCCGCACGCGCACCCGGAATCGGGGACGGCGCTGGCCGTCTGGTGCGGCGCAGTTGCTGTGCGTGCCGCGCTTGTACTGGAACAGGACGTGGCTGTTCGAGAAGTAGGAATAATAGACGCCCGGCTGGGTGGCGTACTGCCCGCCGAAGATGGTGGCCGGCACGGGATAGGACGCGGCGTAGCGGCCCGATGCATCCAGTTGCACGTGAAAAATCGGTGGCTGCGGCGGAAAGGGCCAGACCAGCGAGCCCCAGATGTTGCCGCCCGAGGGCCAGAAGATATTGTAATTCAGCTTGAGCGAGGCATTGCCCCATTTCTTCATCTGGCGTGGATCGTAGCCGGAGGGATTGCCATTGCCGGAACCGATGTTCGGACAGATGGTGACATGTTCGAACGGGTTGCCGCGGCAGGCGATATCCAGCGTGCCGGTGGCGGAAAAGGAAGCCCCGGTGAGAATGTTGATGCGGCCGAAGTTGATGTTCGACATGTCGAAGCTGCAGCGCAGGTTGCGCGCCTGCGCTGTGTCGTCCATTGCCGACAGCCACAGCCAGGGCAACAGCATCGCCGGCAGCCAGCGCCTCATGCGCCCGCGCCAGGTCATCAGGAACTCCCGATTGCATGCACGGCGGGCATCATGCCCGCTCGGCCAGCATGGGGCGCGAAAGGCAAACGGTGGGTTAACGCATTGCCCCGCCAGCGGCCGAACCGTATAACGGCACCGGAAAAGGAGATTGGCATGGCTGCGGACAAGGCAGACGGCAAGGCGGCGCGCACGCTTTCCTTCGGCTTCCGAGAGGTGGCGGAGGAGGAGAAGCAGCGGCTGGTGGACGAGGTGTTCTCGCAGGTCGCG
>JALTZY010000408.1 GCA_027045905.1 Paracoccaceae bacterium | reverse complement strand
CGACAACCTGAAGTTCGAAGTCGAGCTGATCGCCCCCATCGCCATGGAAGAGGGCCTGCGGTTTGCCATCCGCGAAGGCGGCCGTACCGTCGGCTCCGGCGTGGTCTCCAAGATCATCGAATAAGCCGGTCCCGAACCGGATCGAAGGCCGCCCCCCGGGCGGCCTTTTCTCTTGGCCGAAAGGCTTCATTCGCCGGGCTGGCCGGTGGTTTCAGGAAGCCGGACGCGCCATTTCCGATGCCTGTCCCACCCCGGGATTCGCCCGGGAAGCCCTGATCAGGGGCACCACCTCCCTGGCCACGCCCAGGGCGCGCAGGCGCTTGCGCGCGCGCCGCAGCAGAGTGGTCAGCTCTGCCTCGGACAGCCCGGAAACCCGCCCGCGGGCCAGCATCGCGGCATCCACCGGCGCCTCGCAGCAAAATACGACCGTATGGTGCGGCGCATGTGCAACCGGGCGGAAGGCATCGGCCATCAGCTCCATCTGCGCCGCGACCCAGGGCTGTTTCCAGTGCAGGTAGTCCTGCTGCACCACAAGCGACCGGCCCGGGATCAGCGAAGGAAAGAACATCCCGGCGAAGCGATCCGCCGTCGCCGTGGTCTTCGAGGCATCCATGACCAGAAGCTCGATCGCCCCTCCGGACCAGGACTGAGACTCGATCCGTCCGGGATGCAGGCTGATCCGCTTCTGCCAGGGAGCGAGGAGGCACCGGGCAAGGGGCAGGAGGTCCTCCCCTTCGAAGGCGGGAATCCCGGCAGGATAGAGGTGCTGCCGCTTGCCCGCCTCATTTACCCGAAAGCGGTCAAAGGCATGGATATGGCCATCTCTCCCGCTCAGGCGCAGCCCCTCGGCCAGCCGCGCGGTGGAGCCTCCGGCGAAGCAGCCAAGCTCGACAATCACCCCTGCTCCCGTATACCAGCGGGCCGCCAGCCAGTGATACAGGCGCTGCTCGGCTTCCGACAGCATGGTGGGAATCGCACGGGTCGCCTCCAGGACGCACGCATCCACATCGCGCCAAGGCTCGCGGGGCATGTCACGCGGGGCTGTAGGGCTCATGCGCTGCATCCTGCCATGTTAGACGGAAGGGGTAAATATCCGATCAAGAAACGGTGCCCGAAGAGCTTCGGGTATGCGCCGGTTCACCCATCGCTTCTCCCGTCGCAAAGCCCAGAAAGCCGCCAATCGGCCCGGAAGGGCGCTTTAGCCTCTTGTAAAGCGCCACCACTTGGCGTAATTCAGCGCGGCATAGGGGTATAGCTCAGTTGGTAGAGCGACGGTCTCCAAAACCGTAGGTCGCGGGTTCAAGTCCTGCTGCCCCTGCCAGTCATCTTCGCGACACCTCGTGCGCCGCTTGTGAACGATGCGGATGCTGCCCTCCATGGCGCAGGCCGCGTCGCTGGACGTGCTCCCCGCGCTCCAGCCGAGCAATCAGCAGATCCTCGACCTTCCGGTTTGAGCCGGGCATTCTTGTGCACGGAGCAATGCCCGAAAGTTGGTGATGGGGTGATTGGGTGGCATATCATGGCGGTGTTGACGCGCCGCGATTCTCAGAGAGAAAAGGATATGCCACATGAAAAAC
>JALTZY010000407.1 GCA_027045905.1 Paracoccaceae bacterium | reverse complement strand
ACCTTGGCGTGGTGGTGATTGATACTATTCTGGTGCGCCTGACCTTCCCGATTGTTGCCGTGGGGCTGGCGCTTCTGGCCGAGGACAGGGGCTGGGGGCTTTTCAACATGATCGCGTCGCCCGGGTGGCTCGCCATCATCGCCTCCATCGTCATTCTGGATTTCGCGATCTACCTTCAGCACGTGCTGTTTCACGCCGTGCCCGCCCTGTGGCGGCTGCACCGGATGCACCATGCCGACCAGGCGATTGACGTGACCACCGGCCTGCGCTTCCACCCGATCGAGATCGTGCTGTCGATGGTGATCAAGCTGGCGGTGGTTGCCGCCCTTGGCGCGCCAGCCGTTGCCGTGCTGATCTTTGAGGTGCTGCTCAACGCCACCGCGATGTTCAACCATTCCAACATCCGCCTGCCGGAAAAGGTGGACCGGGTGCTGCGGCTATTCGTTGTCACCCCCGACATGCACCGCGTGCATCACTCGGTGATCCAGCGTGAGACCGACAGCAACTATGGCTTCAACCTGCCGTGGTGGGACCGGCTGCTGGGGACCTATATCGCCCAGCCCGAAAAAGGCCACGAGGGCATGACCATCGGGTTCGAGCAGTTCCGCCGCGTACGCGAGCAATGGCTGGACAAGATGCTGACCCAGCCGTTTCGCGGGCCAGCCAGCGGCCCCGACCCGCGCGACCGGAAGGATGCAGACAATGCTCAATAAATCCGCGCTCCCGCGCCTGACTTTGCTGGTCGCGGTTGCGGCGGCTATCGTCCTGGTCACCCTGAACCGTGACAAGCTCGACCCGACCCTGCTTGACGCCTGGCTGTCCGGCTTCGGCCTCTGGGCGCCGGTGGTCTATGTCGGCCTCTACGCGCTCGGCACCGTGGTGTTTGCCCCCGGCTCGCTGTTTGCGCTGGCGGGCGGGGCCATGTTCGGGCCGGTGCTGGGCACCTTCCTGAACCTCACGGGCGCCACAATCGGCGCTAGCATCGCCTTCCTGATCGCGCGTTATCTGGCCGGCGACTGGGTCGCGCAGAGAACCGGCGGGCGGCTCAAGCGCATGATCACCGGCGTTGAAAACGAAGGCTGGCGCTTTGTTGCTTTTGTGCGCCTTGTGCCGGTGTTCCCCTTCAATCTCAGCAACTACGCCTTCGGCCTGACCCGTATCCCGTTTGTGTCTTATGTGGTAGCATCCTTCATCACCATGGCCCCCGGGGCGCTGGCCTATACCTGGCTGGGCTTCGCCGGGCGCGAGGCGCTGGAGGGCAACGGCTCCGCCATCCGCTATGGCCTTCTTGCGCTTGGGCTCCTCGCCGCCATTGCCTTCCTGCCACGGATCATCAAACGTCTGCGCGGCGGCGATACCGCCTGGATCGATGCCCCGGCCACCCTCGAACGCCTCTCCGAACCGGCACCCCTGACCATCCTCGATGTGCGCGGTGCAGACGAGTTCACCGGCCCGCACGGGCATATCCCCGGCGCGCTGAACATTCCGCTGGAGGAACTGGAGGCGCGCCTGGATGCGGTTGCAGCCGAGCTCAAGGGCGAGGTCATCACCGTTTGCCGGACCGATCGAAGATCGGCCAGTG
>JALTZY010000406.1 GCA_027045905.1 Paracoccaceae bacterium | reverse complement strand
GTAACCGCACGATTGCTACCGCCATTCAGGCGGCGTTTTCGAGTTTGGCGCCGGGTTTTCTGTTCCAGGGGAGCAGTTCGTCGATGCGGTTGATCTTGTGATCCTGGATGCGGTCGAGGACGTCGGCTAGAACATCGGCCGGATAATCTGCGACAGAGAGCGCCGGGGCAAGAGGCCAGCGCCCGACCCTGGGTGGGCGCCTCGAGGCGGCGACCTGGGGCAGGCGCCCGCAGAAAACCACGGTATATCCGCGTGTTGCAGCACCGCAGGAGCGCCCTCCCGTGGGGAGGGTCGGGCGCTGGCCGGCTTCGCCGTCCGGGCAGGACATCGAAGGGAGCGATTCGGAATTGACGGCCGGTACTCTAGCCAGGCCTCGGGGTTCAGGCCGTTCATCTTTGCGGTTTTTTGCGGTTTCGATCAGGGTCATGGCGCGGGCCAGGGTTTCGCCCCCGGTGTCGGCCCCGGCGAACAGCCAGTTTTTCCGCCCCAAGGCGATCGGGCGCATCGCGCGTTCGGCGGCGTTGTTGTCGATGGCGACGCGGCCATCCTCGAGGAACAGGGTGAAGGATGACCAGCGGCTCAGGCCATAGCGAAAGGCCTTGGCCAGCTCGCCTTTGCCGGGGATCCGGGTCAGTTGCTGCTCGGCCCATTCGCGGAACGCGTCGACCTTCGGTTTGCTCTTTTCCTGCCGGACGGCGCGGCGCGACTCAGAGCTCTGCCCTGCAATCTCGCGTTCGATATCGTAGAGCACGCCGATCCGGTCGAGCGCCTCGCGGGCGATGGCGGATTTGGCGCCCTTCCAGATGTCGTGGAAGTCGCGCCGCAGATGCGCCCGACAGGCCGCCTCGCGGAACTGGCAGGAATCATCGGCCCGGCGGGCATACAGATCCTTGGAGCCCGAGTATGCGTCTGCCTGAAGAATGCCGCTGCTGTGCTTGAGGTGTCGTCTCGGGTGTTCGCCCTTGCGGTCGGCCGAGAAGCGATAGACGACACCGGGGGGTGCGGCCCCCGAAGGTTTTCGCTGGCCTACCGCTTCGCTGCTTGAGGCCCACGGCCGTTGATCTCGCACATAAGCCCAGATACGGCCCTGCTTCACGCCCTTGCCCAGCCCCCGGGCCTTGCGCGAGCGATCGAGAACCCGGATCGGCGTATCGTCGGCTTGGCTCGCAGATCGCTGGCCATGATCTCGGCTTCGATCTTTTCGGCAACCGGCTGCAGCACCTTCATGGCCCGGCCGCACCAGCCGACCAGCGTGGTATCCGGGATGACGGCGCCCATGCGGGCGAAGATCTCGGCCTGGCGATATAAGGGCAAGTGATCGTCGAACTTCGAGACCAGAACATGGGCCAGGAGACCGGGCCCGGCCATGCTGCCCGGGATCGGGCGGCTGGGGGCCGGGCTTTGAACCATCCGTTCGCAGCGCCGGCAGGATTTCTTGACCCGGGCGATCTCCCTATCGTCGATTGCATGCAATCGACTGCCGGGCAATGGATGACCTTGAGCCGGGCGGTGATCATCTCGAGCAGTTCGCTCACGTCTTCGCCCACCACCCGCAGCCTGCCGCCGCAATCCGGGCAGGTCT
>JALTZY010000405.1:6131-8034 GCA_027045905.1 Paracoccaceae bacterium | reverse complement strand
GTCTCGGACAGCTTCTTGCCGGTGTCGGCAGCATCCAACATGTCCACGACGAAGGGCCCGAGCACCGCGGCCACGGTGCCGATGGCGATGCCGAGGCCCCCGAAGCCCAGCAGCAGGTCCGGCATCTGGATGGAGAGCGCGCGCAGGTAGTCGCCGGTCATGGCACCCTGCTGGGCGACCTGGTTGAGCTGCAGCCCGACGTTGCGCATCGCCCAGCGTGCCGACTTCGAGCCGCGACCCAGCCCGCCCATGCGCCGGTTCAGGTCGTCGACCTCGCGACCTACCAGCGCGAATGACCGCTTGGCATCTTCGCCGATGCCGCGAAACTCGGCCCTTACCCGCTTGCCGCCCGTCGCGTCGATCCGCACGCTGACGCGCTTTTCAGCCATGGATCAGTCCTCTCCTTGATCTTGCGAACCACGTGGCCTATTCCTGACTGGCCCGGTCGCGTCAGGAACTCGCGGTGGCGCGCTTGCAGTTGGCACGTCCATAGTCCGCAACTGCCGGGCATTCCGTTCCTTGCTCATTCCTCGCTTCTTTCGTTCATGGCGCGCACCATTACCGCCTCGATCGGGGGCAGCAGGTGGCCTGCCGCCGTGGAATCGACGCCCAGCGCCCCGGCCAGAGCCAGCGCCGCGCCCATGTCCCAGCCGACAACCCCGCCGGCAGGAGAAACGCGCAGCTGCCCGCCGAGACGGCCGACCAGGTCCCAGACCTGACATCCCTCAAGGGTTTGCGGCGCATTCAGGCTTCGGGGGCACTCTTCGCAGACGCCTTCGCAGGATTCGCAATATCCGCCGCCCCCGCCGAACTCCCATTCGGCAAGGGCGACGAGGCGTTTTTTTCCGATTCCAGCGCATGAAGCGGGGCCAGATAAAGCGCCCGGAAGGCGAGATAGACCCACGGCACGTCCATCAGCGCGTCAATGAGCGCAGGGGCGGGTTTTTCCAGCACCTCGCCCTTGGCATCGCCCACGCCTTCCCAATCGATGATCACGCGGCGCGCCCAGGCTTTCGCCTCGAGAACGCCGGCGTCGAGTTCCGCATCGTCCTCGAACGCGCCGGCCACCGCCATTTCCTGCCACACCTGCGCGGCGATGGCGCTCAGCGGCGGATGCACCTTCACCCGTACGCCGCGCCCGAGGTCGAGCCATTTCGGCTCGGTCGAAAGGTCCAGTCTGATCATCAGTAGCTCGCAATCTGGTTTTTCAGGACGACCGTGCACATCTTTCCTGCGCCCGAATCGAAAGCTGCCTGCCAGTCGAAGCTTGCCTGGATGCCCTGCGGCCCCTGGATTTCGACTTTCGGGATCGGAAGATAGACCTTGTGCGCGGTCAGCTTGAGATTGACGGTGCTGGAAAGAGACCAGGAGAACTCCAGCGAGGCTGCGCCTCCGCTGATCGCCTGATCCATCAGCACCGTATCGGCGAAGCGCACGTCGATTCGGCCGGTCAGCTCGGCCATGGATGGATCGGCCCCGTCGATCTTGCCGTCGGAGCGGATGGTCTCGATGCGATCGAGGTTGTTCTTGTAGCTCACGTCGGCTGAAACGATGTTGCCGAGGCTCGTGCCGTTGCGCAGGATCGAGCCGTTGAAATGCCCGAACCGCTGCAGGTTCCACGCGGTCGGCGTGCCCGCCGCCGTAGCGGTGGCCACGTTCTCGCCCTGGGCCACCAGGCTGGCGGTGGCGGTCAGCAGGCCGCGCCGCTCCATGGTCCAGCGCAGCTCATCCAGCACGCAGCCGGTATACATCGCGAAGCGCGGGATCTCGGGCAGGGCGACTTCGATGGCCATGCTGGGCAGCGACCAGCTGCCGGAGGTGTAGGTGTGGGTCTTGTTGGTGGTGCCGGTGGTGGTGGGCGCGCCGAATGCCGCTTTCAGCCAGAAGCCGATAGCTTCGGCGT
>JALTZY010000405.1:872-6121 GCA_027045905.1 Paracoccaceae bacterium | reverse complement strand
GGCGTCGATTGGGATCTCGATATCGCCATCGACCGTCACCGCGTCCTTGACCGGGGCGAGCGGATCTCGCCCGTAGCCCAGAAGTTCGGAATTCAGGAGCGGCTGATCCGCCCCGAGCGACGAGCGGGCGAAGGGCATCTGGAAAAAGCCGCTTGCGGGCGCGGTGCCGTAGGTCGTCTCGAACGCGGCCGCGAGCTGCGACCGCGCGCCTTGTGCGCGTGCCATGTGTCAGTCCTTTCGATTGTTGTCTCAGCCAAGCGGATCGCTCGTCGTGTAATGTAGCGTCACCGCGATCACCGCGGCTTTGAGCGCCTGCGCGCCGTCAATGGGAAGATCGACCGGCTGCGGAGCGTCCGGCTCCGTCCAATCACAGATCCCGCCCAGCGTCCGGTCGGCGGCAAGGGCCGTTCCGATGGCGGCGGCGAGCGCGTCGAAGGCGCTGTCGCGGGCTGCCGGGGTCTTGCCCTGCACGATCACCTCGACCTCGGCGCGATGCTGCCAGTGGTAGCGCAGGGGCGAGAGCGTCACCTCCGGTTCTCCCGGCTCGCCGTCGCGCAGGATCACCAGCCCGCCCGCAGTCACGCGTTCTGGAAGCACCTCGCCGCGCAGGACGGTGGCGCCGGACACCCCATGCAACACGCCGAACAGCGCCTGCAGAACGTTCTCGCGGGTGGTCGCCATGGGCTATCTCCAGCTGCTCACGATAGCCGCCGGAACCGCACGCGCCACCTGCTCCGCGCTTTGTGCCAGATCAAGCCGCCTGGACAGCTTCACCTGCGGCACGAGGATGAAGATCGGTATCACGACATTCTTCCTGAAGCGCCTCGGGGAAGCGACGAATCCGAGATGGTCCAACGTCCTGCGCTGCCGCTGGGTCCCGTCGTCCACGAGCAGCGAAGGACGACCACGCCGATAGACGAACCGCAGCCGTTTGCCTGTCCGTTCTTCCCAGAGATGCGGGGTTATGCGTGCGTGTCTTGGCCCCCGCATCCGCTTGGCCACCCGATCAATCGGAATTGCCAGCCAGAAGCCCTCCTTCGAGCGGATCAGAGCTCCATGTTCATGCGCGCCGACGATTTCGGGGGCTTTCGACCAGATGAGCGCGGCGGCATCCATGCTGTGGGTTTTCTCGGGGTAACGCCGGTTCCGGATGGTGTTGGCCAGCCGCCGGCCGAGGCCGGCGGCCCGGATCTGTCCGCGCCAATCCCTTTTGATGGCGCGCCCGGCGTGGTCCATGGCGATCGAAACGGCCTTCTCGCCGGCGACGAACTCGTCATACAGCGCCGCCTGCAGGTTCTCTTCGCTGCGAAACGTGATCCTCATGCCGCCACGAGCTCCACCGTCCAGATAAGCCGCTCGGCATCGCGCACCGGTTCGCCCTGGACGATGTAGGAAACACCGTTCATGTCGATCCTGTCGCCGGCGGCGAGATCCGGGGCATCGCTTGCGAGCATGTCCATGATCAGCGTGTCGGAAACGACGCGCGCGCCGGCAAACGAGGTTATCTCGTCGGGCAGGCGGGCGATGACGCGCAGAGGGATGCCCGGCCCGGTGCCGCCCGGATAGATCGTGGCGTCCCTGGCCATGATCGGATTGCGAAAGATCGCGGCCAGGGCGCCGGGGAGCGGGTCCACGGTTAGACGGTTCCGTTGAGGCGCACGACGCCGGTGGTGTCGGACGCCCCGCCGGCGACGGCGGCCACGGCCGCGCCGATCAGCGTGTTGCCGGTGGCCGCGGTGGTGCAGCGCTTGTTGGTGTCGTCCCAATAGACCTTCACGCCTTCGGCCCATGCCTGCGAGCCGACCTTGGGAAGGGTGTAGACGCCGGTGGTCGCGATGACCACGCGATCGCCGGCGGCGGCATCGCCGGAGGCAATGCCGAACACCGAGCCTACAAGCACGCCATCGCCGCTGCCGAGCGCGGCGGGGGCGGTGACGGCGACGTTGTCGCCGCGGGAAACATAGTTTTTCATCTGTCTTTCCTTTCAATGGAGGATATCCGCCACCCCCTACGGGATGGCGGGGGCATCGTCATGCGCCGGGGTTCTTGAACAGGCCGCGCCAGTCGATCGCCTTTGCGGCAAAATCGTGCCGGGCCTTGATCTCGACCCCGTCGATCTCGAAACCGGTGCGGGTTTCGGTGTAGACGCCGTTCTGTCCGTCGAGATAGGCGTATTCCACCGTGTCGATGCGCGAAGGTTCCGCCGCGAGGAACCAGGGATCGTTGCCGCTCGCGGGGATGAGCCGCTGTTCCTCGATCACCTGCATGCGGCCGGCGAAGGGATTGACGTCCGATGCGTTGGCAGGGGTTACGGAAGTCATCTGCTTGTTCGCCTCGAGCGCGCGCGGCCCGGGCGGCACGAGGATGTAGCTCGGCCGCACCGTGATCGGGCGCCCCTCGAGCCCCTTGTGCTGTCCGAACTTGCGCATCGCCGTGGCCAGCGCCGTATCCGTGATCGCCGATCCGGTGCCAAGATTGCCATGAGCGTTGTGGAACAGCGCCTTCCCGTCCGCCATGGTCGGATTGCCGGTCAGGATAGCATAGACGATATCGCTTTCGAGATCCGCGGCGGCGGCCCCGAAGGCCATCGGGATGCGGGTGAGCGCATCGAGATCATCGTTGATGATCGCCTGACGGGTGATCGCCACGATCCGCCCATAGGTGGCGAGGGCATAGGTTTCCTTGCCGTCGCTCACGGCGCCGTAGGAATATTCGCCGTTTTCCAGAACCTCCTTGAGATCGGGCGCGCCGCCGATCTGGGCCCTGTCGACGGGCTTGAAATCGCCGATCGTTGCGCGACGCGCCCAGGCGGTGAATGTCCGGGGGGTGGTTTCATACGCCCGGCGCAGGGTCTTGTTGGCGACATTGGCGAGGATCGCCGCGAAATCGCTGGTGCCGAGGGATCCGGCGCGGTTCTGAAGGGCCGCGCGGGCAAGCTCCATCCGGCTCATGCCGCGGGTGCTTACGCCACCGCGCTCAAGCACATGGCGCGCCTGTTCGAGCAGCGTCATGCCGCGGAACTCGCGCGCATCGGCGGTCATTTCGACCAGACCCGGATCCGCGCGGTGCATGATCGCGGTGGTGGCGGCATCACGATAGGCGATCTCCGTTTCCCCGCTGCTCCGCGTCTGCGCCGGCACGGCGGTGCGGCCCTCGAACGGATCGCCGTCCGCCAGGTGGTCGAGGATTTCGGCGCGGGCCGCGTCCAGCGTGACGCCGCGCTTGATCATGTCCTCGGCCCTGTCGTCGAGACCGTGGCGCTTGCACAGGGTCAGGATTTCGCTGGCGCGCTGGCGTTCGGCCTCGATCGCCGCCGCCGAATTGTCGACGGCTGGCGCGGCCTGCGGCGTGGTTTCCTGCGGTTCGGCATTCCGGCTCGCGTCGGTGGTGGTAATTGCCGTTCGCTGATCGGGCGCATCGTTCGCGCGGGTGTCGGCGGCACCGTCTGCCGCCTGCTTCTTCTTCGTCATGACGTGTCCTTTCGGTTGACCCGCAGGGGCGGGGGTGGTGTCGCGCCGGATGATGGCGCAGGGGTGGAGCCGTTCACGCCCGGCATCTTCCGAGCGGATGGATGCTCCGGGATCGGCGGGCATGGCGACCGCCGAAATCTCGTAGGGTTCCCAATCGACGGCGCGCCAAAGCTCGCGCTCGCCGTCGCGCTTCTCGATCTCGTATTTGTGGACGCGGTAGCCCACCGAGACCTTGTTCACCGATCCCTCGAGGATGCGGTGGACGACGGATTCCGCATCGGGGGCGGATGTGAGGCGGATCGTCGCCCGGCCCTCGCCGCCCTCGATCTTTACGGAGCCCGGGACCACGTTTCCGAGCACGGAGCCCAGCGACCACGAATTGTGCGATTCCAGAAACGGCGCGCCGTCGTCCAGGCGCTCGAGCCGGACGGCATTGGGCGAGACGACCAGCTCTTCGTCATACTCGACGAGGCTGTCCCAGCCTTCCCAGCGCGCCCGTCGCACCGTGGCGCCGGTCGTCCAGACCACTTCGATGGTCCGTTCCTCCTCGTTGATCGCGCCGGGCACGACGGTGGCCTCCCGCCCGAGCACGGGCAGGTTGAGCATGTCTTTCGCCATGTTTCGCTCCTATTGATGCATGTTGTCCCGGCCGTCGCCCGGTTGCGTCGGGTCGGTGGCCTGCGCGAGGCCCGCCTTGGTCACGAGGCGCGGGTCGCTGTCGAACACGAGGCCCAGCGCATCCGTCTTTTCGGCGAAGGCGGCCCATTCCCCGATCATCTGTTCGGGATCCTGGCCGCGGCGGGCGATCTGCTCCGGCAGCGTGGTGAATCCGGCCCTGACCTCCAGCATGTCCGCCTGCGCATCCTGCAGCGGGTTCACGCTCTCGAAGCGCGGGGGCGTCCATGTAGCCGTTATTTCGCGGTCCGGCGGCAGGATTCCCGCCACCTGCGCCATCTCCACGAACCATTTCCAGATCGGTTCGCAGAGCATCGGAATGACTGTCTGATACTGCAGCTGGCGGACCATTCTGCGGAATTCGTTCAGGCCGACCCGGGACGACGAGAAGTTCGTCTGGCTCAGATCGCCCGTCATCAGCGCATATGGCACCCGAAATCCGGCTGCGATCGTATGCAGCTGCACCCTGTGCCATTCGTAAACCCCGCCGTGGGGCGAAGGGTGATTGAACTTGATGTCCTTGCCGCCGCGGGCATAGGCGATCAGACCGGGCTCGAACTGCTCGACGATATTGCCGTCCGCATCCTCGATCTTGGGCGCGATGGCCATGTCGTCCTCGTTGTCGGCGAAAACGATCCCGACGAGGCAGGCCTCTGTCTTCTTGCGCACGAGCTCGGCATTCTGCCAATCCCCGACGTCCCGGATCGAGCGGATTGCGGGCGTTCCCCAAGGGACGCCACGGTTCTGAACGCGCTGGCGCTCGAAAAGATGCGCGACCTTGTCGGCAGGAACCCTGACCGGTTTCATGTTCACGGGTGTCGAATGATCCCCGGGGTGGTCGCGATACATCCAGTACGCCACCCTGCGCCCGGAGCCGTCGTATTCGATTCCGTTCACGATTCTGGGGCCGTTTGCCGGGAAGGAATATCGATCATCCGCGAGATGGTCCGCTTCGCGCAGCTCGATCAGCAGCGGAATTCCCCCCGGTTTCTCGCGCGCATTCGCTCTTAGCACCCGCTTGACCGCGAAAACCTCCCCGCCTTCGAGCATTTCTCGCACCGCGAGGGTCAGCAGCCCTTGGAACGTGGTATGGCCATGCGCGTC
>JALTZY010000405.1:0-862 GCA_027045905.1 Paracoccaceae bacterium | reverse complement strand
CTATTACCGGCTCAACGTCTTCCCCATCGAGATGCCGCCGCTGCGCGAGCGGGTGGAGGACATCCCGCTGCTGGTCAACGAACTTAGCGCACGCCTCCAGCCCGCACGCCCCGGCTCTCTGCGGCCCTCGCCCAGCGCCGCCATGCGGCATCCACCTCCCGGTCAAGTCCGGCGTCTCCGGTGTTGGCGCGCGGTTCTATCCCCGTCCCGACGATATTGTTGACGAGAACCTGAACGGCTTGGGCCGCGAGCGGGTTGTTGCGGACGAGATCCCGCATTCTCTGGCGGAGCAGATCGGCCGCAACGGCGATTTCCGCGTCGGCTGAAGTGTTCCCGCTCACCCACCCGTCCGTTCCCCGCCCTTTCGCGGCTCCGTCGTAAGCGCGCTCACGGTCTTTCCCGGCCTTCGGGCGCAGCAATGAGAGCACGTTGCCGATCAGTCCCATCAGTTCCTCCTGAATGCCGCGAAGCCGGCAACAGGGCGCGGTTTTCCGCCCGCGCTTTCGATCTCGCCCTCGATCGTGCGGATACGGCGCAGCAGGTCATCGGCGCTGCCGTATTCCACGGTCTTGCCCTCGTAGGTGATGCGCAGGATGCCCTGGGCGTAGGCCGCCTTCAGCGCGTCGAGTTCGGTTTGCGAGTAGGCCATCTAGAACCAGTTTCCCCGTCGTTTCGGGCCCAGCCAGTCGGAACTGCGACGCTGGGACGTTTCACGTTGCGCACGGACAGGAACACCGGCCGGATCGCTCTCCTCCCTGCCGGGGGCCAGCTGCGACTCGAGTTCTTCCCAACGCCGATCGTCCCAGCGGTCGATTCCCATGAGCCATGCTGCGGCGCGGGCATAGACCCGGCAGTCAAGCGC
>JALTZY010000404.1 GCA_027045905.1 Paracoccaceae bacterium | reverse complement strand
TCCGCGCCTTTTCCACCGGGGGCTATGCGGATGTGCACCAGGTCCATAGCTGGACGCTGGGCTTCACCGCCGGCGAAAAGGCCGAGCGCTACCGGGCCATGGCGGACCGGATCAGCGACACGCTCGATTTCATGCGCGCGGCCGGCATCCGCTCGGACCGCTCGACGGCGCTCAGGACCGTGAGCTTCTACACTTCCCACGAGGCGCTGCTGCTCGAATACGAAGAAGCCCTGACCCGGCTCGATTCGACCTCGGGCAACTGGCTTGCGGGCTCGGCGCACATGATCTGGATCGGCGACCGCACCCGCCAGCCGGACGGCGCGCATGTGGAATTCGCCCGGGGCGTGCTGAACCCGATCGGCCTCAAATGCGGCCCCAGCATGGAGGTGGACGACCTCAAGCGCCTGATCGAGAAGCTGAACCCGGAGAACGAAGCCGGCCGCCTCACCCTGATCTCGCGCTTTGGCGCCGGCAAGGTGGGCGATCACCTGCCCCGCCTCATCCGCGCGGTCGAGGAAGAGGGGGCCAACGTGGTCTGGACCTGCGACGCCATGCACGGCAACACCATCAAGTCCGCGAGCGGCTTCAAGACCCGGCCCTTCGAGGCGGTGCTGCGCGAGGTGCAGGAATTCTTCGCCATTCACAAGGCCGAGGGGACGATCCCGGGCGGCGTGCATTTCGAGATGACCGGGGCGGATGTGACCGAATGCACCGGCGGCGTGCGCGCGGTCAAGGAAGAGGACCTGTCGGACCGCTACCACACGGCGTGCGACCCGCGCCTCAATGCCAGCCAGTCGCTGGAGCTTGCCTTCCTGGTGGCCGAGGAGCTTTCGGCTTTTCGAAGCACCAGAGAGGAACAGGCCGCCAGGGCGGGATAAGCGGGGCGAGCAGGACAAGCTGGCGGAAGTATCCGGGCGGCCCGGAGCGTTTCCGAGCGTGGGAGGGCTCGGGAGAGCGAAGCTTCGCCCGGATTTCTGCCTGTTTGCGCGGGATGCGTCCAGCTGCCCGGGATGCGCGCAGCGATCTGGTGCGGGAAAATCCGGCACGGGAAAATCCGGCGCGCAAACCGCCTTTCCCGCAGGCCGGTCCGGCAATCAGTGTAGCGCGACATGGGGTTTGTCAGTGTTTGACATCGGGTAAGCTGTATTCTTGACCTTCTTGCCTGACGAGCGACATGACGGTTTCGATGGGTCTGCGGCCCATGTTTCTGTATCCCGGATGCGGGCGTTCGGTGTTGTAGTGGACGTGCCATGCGCCGAGATCGGCCTGCAGCGCTTCGACGGTTTCGTGAGAGCGGTCTCGCGCATCTTCACCCGGAAGAACTCGTCCAGCACGGTGCGGCCCATGCGCTCGACGAAGCCGTTGGTCTTTGGCGAGCGGACCCTGGTGCGCCTGTGCTCGATGTCGTTGAGCTCGAGATAGAGCTCGTAAGGGTGCTTCTCGGTCCCGCAGAACTCGCGGCCGTTGTCGGTGAGCACGGCTTTCACCGGCAGGTCGAGCTTGCGGTAGAAGGGCAGCACGTCGTTGCGCAGCACCGCCACGGCCGTTTCGGGCAGCCTGGAGACGTGCAGGAAGCCGAATGCATAGCT
>JALTZY010000403.1 GCA_027045905.1 Paracoccaceae bacterium | reverse complement strand
CATCACGCTGAGCGGCGGAACCGTGGCCCCCGGCGCCAGCAGGTCGCCTGTAACCGGCGTGCTGTGATCGAAGCCCACGACCGCGCCACCGCTGGCGTTGGCGATCATGTTGCCGGTAATGACGATGGGCCCGGCATTCTGCACCACCGACACGGCCACGCCCACCTTGCACTGCCGCAGCACGTTGCCCGACACGGTAATGTTGCGCAGGTATCTGCCCCAGCCAGCGGAAATCCCGGCTTCGGAGGCATTTTCCACCGTGTTGCCGGTCACCGCCACCTCGCCTTCCACGCTGATGCCGTATCCCAGCGTGTCGGACGACTGGATGCGCGGGCTGACATTGCGCACGATGTTGCCGGTCACCGTGGCCAGATGACCATTCCGGTTGAGATTGGTCACCGAGATGCCAGCCGAGGCGAGATCGATGATGTTGTCGGACACCACCGCCCCCTGGTAGGCGAACTCCACGAAAATGGCCACCTCCTTCATGTCGTGGATGACGTTGCGCGAGATGATGCAGTTGTCGCCGGAATGGTTGCGCACCGCGGTGAAGGCGCAGCGGCGGATGGTATTGTCCGCCACCCGCACCTCGTGCGCCCGGAAGATGTTGATGCCGTTGCCGTAGGGGCCGTCGCCGCCGGAATCGGCGCGGATGTCCTCCACCAGGTTCTGCGCCACCAGCGCACCGTCGCGCCGCTTGCTGCTCTGCCAGACGAGGATGCCGTTGTCCCCGCAGCGCCGCACATGGTTGCGCACGATGCGGAAGTCCTTGCAGTCCAGCGCGAAGAGGCCGGCCGTGAGCGCCTTTTCCAGCAGGCAGTTGCGCACCTCGCCGCGGCAGTTCTCGAGGTTCAGCAGGTTGCCCTTGCCGCGGCGGATGGTGCAGCTGTCGATGTACACGCTGCCCGCGTTGTTCACCTGTATCAGCGCCGGCCCGTCGCGGCGCCCGGCGTAGCGGCCGTCCACGAAGACGCCATGCATCCACAGCGGGCCGTTGTTCACCCGCAGCACGTAGGAGGCATCATCCGTGGCCTGCAGATAGGCGCCCGGCCGCCCCATGAGGCGCACCGGCCCGTTGATGATGGCGTTCTTCACCCGCACCACGCCGCGCGGCAGGCGCAACACCGCCTTCTGCTGCGCCGCCGCCTGCAACGCGGCACGAAACGCGGCGGTCTGGTCCGCCGTCGGGTTGCCCTGCAGCCCCAGGTCGGTGGCCTCCACGATGGGCCCCGTCACCTGCTGCGCGCCGAAGGCGAACGCCTTCCCTGCCGGGGCCGCCATCGCGCCCCCGGCCACGGCCGCGGCCAGCCCGTTCACGAACGTCCGCCTGCTGAGCGGGCTGGCCCGCCGTTTTTTCTCCTCGTCGTGGCCAGGACCGGAAAGATGAAAATGAACCATGCGCATCGTTCCCTCCCGAGCATTCGCGAATCGATTGCAAGCATGAATTGCAAGGCGCATGATATGGTCGGAAGGGGTATCCTGCAACCGTGCCTCCGGCCCGTCACGCCTCCATCAGCGCCGCCGTCTCTACCACCTGTCCAAACTCCCCGTGCAGAGACGCCAGGTTCACGTCATGCACGGTCTGCGCGT
>JALTZY010000402.1 GCA_027045905.1 Paracoccaceae bacterium | reverse complement strand
GCTGTCTTCCACCAGTCGGCGCGCCGCCTGCTGGAAGACAGCCGCAAGACGCTGGAGCGCGCCGAAGCCGCCGCCGAAGCCGCCCGCGCCGAGACGGAGAGCGCCCGCGTCGCGCTGGAGCAGGCCCGCGCCGAACATGCCCGCGCCGAGAAGACCGCCAGCGCCGCCACCGAGGCCGCCAGCGCCGCCGAAGAAGCGCTCGCCGCCGCCGACGCGGCGCGCACCGAGGCCCAGTCGCGCGAGGCCGATGCCCGCGCCGCCTTGAGCGAAGCCGAGGGCGAGGTCAACGCGCTCACCGCCGAGGTCAACGCGCTCGCCCGCCTGCTCGAGCGCGAAACTGCCGAGGACGGGCAGGTGATGGACCTGCTGCGCGTCGCCCCCGGCTACGAAAAGGCGCTCGGCGCGGCCCTGGCCGACGATCTGCGCGCGCCGCTGGTCGAGGGCGATGCCGCCTCCGGCTGGGTCGCCCTGCCCGGCTATGCGGGAGCCCAGAGCCTGCCCGAAGGGGTGCAGCCGCTGGCCGAATTCGTCACCGCCCCCGAGGTGCTTTCCCGGCGCATGGGGCAGGTCGGGCTTGTGGACGCGGCGGACGGCGCGCGCCTGCAGGCGGCGCTCAAGCCCGGCCAGCGCCTGGTCTCGCGCGCGGGCGACCTGTGGCGCTGGGACGGCTTTCGCGCCGGCGCCGAAGACGCCCCCAGCGCCGCCGCCCTGCGCCTCGAGCAGATCAACCGCCTCGAGAGCCTCAAGCAGGAACTCGCCGCCGCCACCGCCCGCGCCGAGGGTGCCGCCCACGCCCATGAACACCTGCGCGCCGAGTTGCAAAGGCTCAGCGAAGAGGACCGCGCCGCCCGCGAAGCGCGCAAGGCCGCCGACCGCGCCCTTTCGGACGCGAACCGCGCCCTGAGTCGGGCCGAGGCCGAGCAGAACATCGCCGCCGGCAAGCTCGAGAGCCTGTCGCTTGCCGTCACCCGCCACGAGGAAGAGGCCCTCGCCGCCCGCCAGCGCCTTGAGGAGGCCGAGCGCGCGCTTTCAGACCTGCCCGACCTCGACAGCGCCCGCGCCGAGGTGGAGGACGTGAAGCTCACCGTCGAGGCCGCGCGCCTGACCATGCTTTCGCGCCGCTCGGCCCATGACGAGATCAAGCGCGAGGGCGAGTCCCGCACCAAGCGTGCCCAGCAGGTGACAAAGGAGCTTTCCGGCTGGCGCCTGCGCCTGGAAAGCGCCGGCAAGCGCATGGGCGAACTCGAGGCGCGCAAGGCCGAGGCCGAGGCGGAGCTGAAGGAAGCCTCCGTCACCCCGGCCGAGCTTGCGGCCCGACGCGACGAGCTTGCCGCCGAGATCCGCAAGGCCGAGGCCCGGCGCACTGCCGCTGCGGACGCGCTCTCGAGCGCCGAAAGCGCCCTGCGCGAAGCCGTCGGCGCCGAGCGCGAGGCCGAGCGCCAGGCCGGCGAGGCCCGCGAGGCCCGCGCCCGCGCCGAGGCCCGCGCCGAGGCCGCCTGCGAGGCGGTGGAGCTTGCCGAGGCGCGCATCCGCGAGGAGCAGCAGACCAGCCCCGCCGCCCTGCTCGAAAGCCTCGATGCCGACCCCGAAA
>JALTZY010000401.1 GCA_027045905.1 Paracoccaceae bacterium | reverse complement strand
GGGATCAGGAAACCATGATGCCCGCGGGCGATTTCTGTTGCCAGCGTTTCAGGCACCCGGCTGATGCGGTAAAACGCACGCCGGATATGGCGTATATTGGCGCGCCCTACGTCGTCCAGCGTGCTGTCATCAATCGCCGCCAGCCAATCGCCCAAGCGCGGATCGGTGCGACGCGCATGCAAAACCTGTTCGATCGCGCCCATTTCCTCGGCCCGTTGCGCTGCCGCGCCCGCGGGCATCATGGTTTCCTGATCCCATCCCAGCCGCCCGGCGATTTGCCCCAGCGCCTC
This sequence comes from Paracoccaceae bacterium, assembly GCA_027045905.1. GTDB lineage: Bacteria > Pseudomonadota > Alphaproteobacteria > Rhodobacterales > Rhodobacteraceae > JAAEUB01. Next base: position 1,307 of record JALTZY010000401.1, on the reverse strand, counting down.
GGTCTGGCGTTGAAACGCCATCAGGTCATTATATGCGGTCATGTTCAGCCCCTTATCCGGTCTGCTATGGGAAAGCCCGCCTTGTGGCGTGCGTTGATGATCAGAACCCACAACAGGATGGCCCCGACCTGATGCGTGATGGCGATATGCAGCTGCGCCGCCGTCAAAACCGTGTAAATGCCCAGCCCCATCTGAACCAGCGCCATAATGGCCACATACTGAACCGCACGGCGCGTGGCCCCGTTCGGGGATTTGCGGCTGCGCGCCCAAACCACCAGTGCAAAGATCACCACCAGATAACCGCTCATGCGGTGAATGAACTGAACCAACCCGGCATTTTCAAAGAAATTGCGCCAGGCCGGGACGATGTCAAAGGCATCCGGCGGGAAAAACTGATCGGCCATCCATGGCCAGTCGACAAAACTGCGCCCGGCATCAATGCCCGCCACCAGTGCCCCCAGCAGGATTTGCAGGAAAACAAGATGCATCAACCCGGTATTCATGGAAAAAAGCCTGCCCTCGCGGGCGCGGCGGGCCTGCATGGCCTCGGCCTCGCTGCGGCCCAGCGACAGGAAGAACCAGGTTATGAGACCCAAAATGATGAAGGCGAGACCCAAATGGGTGGCCAGACGATAGGACACCACATCGACCCGGTTTTCCACCAGACCCGAGGATACCATCCACCAGCCGACAGCCCCCTGAAGGCCGATCAACGCGCCGATCAGCACCAGCCGCCCGGTCCAGCCGCGCGGGATGCGCTTGGTCAGATACAGGCCGACAAAGCCGAAGAACCAGACCAGACCGATCAGGCGCCCCAGCACCCGGTGGCCCCATTCCCACCAGAAAATCTGCCGGAACCCGTCCAGGTTCATGTTCGCATTTTGCAACTGAAATTCGGGCGTGGCGCGGTATTTGTTATAAAGATCCAGCCAGTCTTCGCCGGACATGGGCGGAAGAAAGCCCCAGACAAGGTTCCATTCAGTGATCGACAGGCCGGAATCCGTCAGACGCGTCAGGCCGCCAACCATGACGATCGCCGCGACCATCACAAACAATATGCCCAGCCATACCCGCACCGCCCCGCGACCGGCATTGCCGCGGCCGCGACTGATCATACCGGTTTCAGGCGTTGGCGCGCCTGGCTTTTCGTCGCCCGAGACCTCTTCGAAAATACTGCGCGGTTTTGTCATGTGACCCCCTGTTTGTCTGGGCTGATAATCCTTTGTTTCGCGCCGGGGGACAAGTCGTGATTTTCAGGCTTTTTAGCGCCTTTTGGTTGCCCCGTGCCCATTGCCAATGATATAGTC
>JALTZY010000400.1 GCA_027045905.1 Paracoccaceae bacterium | reverse complement strand
CCACGTTGCCACGCAGCCGGATGTTCGGCGGCACCTGCCGCGCGCCCACCAGCTCCTCCGTCGCCTGCTGCGTATAACGATAGCCTGCTACGGCCACGTCCACATCCTCGAAGATGTTCGAGATGAGCGTTGCACGGCCCGCACCTTCCACCACGCTCACGCCCGCGCCCACCCGCGCGCGGCGGATGGTGTTGCGCACGGCCCGCACATTGCGCAGATAAGGCCCCCAGCCCAGCAGCAGGCCGAAGAAGGCGCTGTTCTCCAGCAGGTTGTTCTGAATAAGCACATCGCCTTCTGCGGCGATGGCACAGGGCTGCTCGCCCTCCGGTCCGAATACGGGGCGGATGTTGCGCACCACATTGCCCACCACTTTCGCCTTGTGGCCGCCTTCGCGCAGATTGGTCACGGAAATGCCCGTGGCCGCGTCGTCGATGATGTTGCGCTCCACCAGCGCGTTGTAGAACTCGAACTCCACAAAAATGGCCACCTCGCCCAGCCGCAGGCACCTGTTGCGCACGATGGAGACATGATGCCCTGCATTGTTGCGCACGGCGCTGAAGGCGCAATCGGCAATGTCGTTGCCCACCACCTGCACGTTTCCGGCGCGGAACACGTTCACGCCATTGCCGTTCTGGCCATTGCCGCCGGCATCTGCCCTGATGTGCCGGATGCGGTTTCCAGACACCACGGAGCCATCCGGCCGCTGATCCCACTGCCAGATGAGGATGCCGCCATTGCCGCAGTCGGCGATGTTGTTGCCACGCACTTTCAGCCCGGTGCCGGCAATGGAGAAGATGGCCGCGTCCGCCACCTTGCGGATGGTGCATTTCTCGATGATGCCGCCGCACCCATCCAGCGCCAGCCCATGCCCGCCGGCACCTTCGATGCGGCACCGGCTGATATGCACCTGTTCCACGTCCCGCAGATACACGAGCCCGCGGTCGTTTTCCTGGTTGCCAGGCGCCTGCATGCGCCCGTCCAGCACCAGGTTGCGCAGGCCCGCCTCGCGTCCGCGGAACTGCACCATGCGGTGCGCGCCCGGCGCGCAAACGAGCCTGGCGCCGCGCTGCCCCACGATCCGCGCCACATCATCCACCACCACATCGCCGATGATGTAGTTCCCGGGCGGCAGCAGCAGCGCCCTGCCCCGCTGCGCCGCCTCCCTGACGGCGCGCTCGAAGGCCACGCTCTGATCCCCGCCCTCGCCGGGCCTGAGCCCCAGTTCCGGCGCCGGAATGGCCGCCAGCGCGTCACGCGAACCGGCTGCCGCCAGCACGCCCAGCGAAACAAGACCGGAAACGACCTTTCTCCGTGTATGCATGGTTGCCCCCACTTGATACGGCTTGCGACTGCAGGGCATGTTCAGGGCAAGAACCATGCCACTGCGCGCATATGCCGCAAGGCTGCTGCCGGCAGCTCTTGACCCATGTCAAGGAGTCACGGTGTTTTCTCCGCCTCCCATGAGGGCGAGAAGGAATTTGCATCCCTTGCGGGCACACGCCATATTCATTGCAGCAGCATCGGCATTGCCGACCGAAACCGGAGGGTAGGGAGCACAGCCATGTGGAAACTGTTTCCCCTCATCTACATCCTTGCCGGCCCCACG
>JALTZY010000399.1:6976-8148 GCA_027045905.1 Paracoccaceae bacterium | reverse complement strand
CCTCGGAGCCGTCCACGATGAACTCCACCGTGCCCGCGCCGGGCATGAGCGCCGAGATGCGCGCGGCCATGGGCCGGGCGGCGGTGGCCGCGGCCGAGGCGATCGGCTACAGCGGCGCGGGCACGGTGGAGTTCATCGTGGACGGCTCCGAGGGGCTCCGGCCCGACCGCTTCTGGTTCATGGAGATGAATACCCGCCTGCAGGTGGAGCACCCGGTGACCGAGCTTGTCACCGGTATCGACCTGGTGGAATGGCAGCTGCGCGTCGCTTCCGGCGAAGGCCTGCCGCTGGCGCAGGAGGATATCCGCCTGACCGGCCACGCCTTCGAGGCGCGCCTTTATGCGGAGAACGTCCCCGCGGGCTTCCTGCCGGCCACCGGGCGGCTTGCGCATCTGAGCTTCGATGCCGGGATACGCAACGATACCGGCGTGCGCGCGGGCGATGTCATCAGCCCCCATTACGACCCGATGATCGCCAAGATCATCGCCCGCGGCGCCAGCCGCGCCTCGGCCCTGCGCCGGATGGCGGCGGCGCTCGATCGCACCGAGGTGGGCGGGCTCACCACCAATCTGGGCTTTCTCGCGCGCCTCTGCGCGCAGGAGGATTTCGCCGCCGGGCGGGTCGATACCGGGCTGATCGGGCGCAATCTCGAGGCGCTGACCGCCCGGCCCACGCCCACGCCCGAAGAGATCGCCACCGCCGCGCTTTACGCGCTGGGGCTCGAGCAAAAGCCCGGCTCGGGCTTTACCCTCTGGGTGCCGCTGCGCCGGCGGGCGAGTCTTGTCCATGACGGTCAAGAGATTGAAATACAAGTGGAAACCCACAGCGCCGATGCCCATGACCTTACCGTGGAGGGGTGCGTGATCGAGGCCCGCTGCCGGCATGGGCAATGGGAGATGAACGGCCGTCGCGCCTCGCGGGCGGCGCTGGCGGATGGGGTGGTGACGGTGTTTGCCCAGGGCGGGTTGGTGTTCGACCTGCCCGACCCGCTGCAGGCCGGCGGGACGGATGCGACGGCGGCGGGGATCGTCGCCGCACCGATGCCGGGGCTGGTGCGCGAGGTGCTCTGCGCGCCGGGCGAGCAGGTCGCGGCGGGCGCAAGGCTCGCGGTGCTGGAGGCGATGAAGATGGAGCACGCGCTGAGCGCGCCGCGCGACGGGGTGGTAGCCGAA
>JALTZY010000399.1:0-6966 GCA_027045905.1 Paracoccaceae bacterium | reverse complement strand
GGTCGAGGCCGGCGCGGCTTTGATCCGACTGGAGGAGGCGGCAGATGGCTGAATTCGTGGAGATTTTCGAGGTCGGCCCGCGCGACGGCCTGCAGAACGAAGCGCGCATGATCCCGGCGGCGGAGAAGATTGCGCTGATTGATCTGCTGTCGCAAGCGGGCTTCCGGCGCATCGAGGTGGCTTCTTTCGTGAGCCCGAAATGGGTGCCGCAGATGGCCGACGGGGCCGAGGTGCTGGCGGGGATCACCCGCGCGCCCGGCACCTCTTACGCGGCGCTGACGCCGAATCTCAAGGGATTCGAGCGGGCAATGGCGGCGGGGGCGGACGAGGTGGCGATCTTCGGCTCGGCCAGCGAGGGCTTCAGCCAGGCCAATATCAATTGTTCGATAAATGAAAGTCTAGAGCGGTTTGAAGCGGTAATGGAGGCCGCAAATGTTCGAAAAGTGAAAGTTCGCGGCTATGTCTCCTGCGTCACCGATTGCCCCTATGATGGTGCCGTGGCGCCGGAAGCGGTGGCCGCGGTGGTCGCGCGCCTGCTGGCCATGGGCTGCTACGAGGTGAGCCTTGGCGACACGATCGGCGCAGCGATTCCGGAAAAGACCGCGCGGATGTTCGAAGCGGTGCTGGAAGTGGCGGATGCCGCGCATCTGGCCGGGCATTTTCATGATACCGCGGGCCGGGCGCTTGATAACATCACCGTGGCGCTTGAGAAGGGGATAAGGGTGTTTGACGCCGCGATTGGCGGCCTTGGCGGCTGCCCCTATGCGCCGGGGGCGGCGGGCAATGTGGCGACGGGCCGGGTGCTCAGCCATGTGGAGGCGCTGGGATATGAGACCGGGATTGACCGTGAAGTGATTGAAAAAGCATCGGAAATGGCGCTCGGGATGCGCGCGGCCTGAGCCGGGCCGGGCAGGGCCGGCAAGGCAGGGGGAAGCTGGGAGGAAGAGCCATGTATGAGACCATCAGCATCGACAGGGACACGCGCGGCGTCGCCACGCTCACCTTGCAGCGGCCTGAGAAGCACAACGCGCTTTCCTCGCGGATGATCGGTGAGCTGACCGAGGCGGCCCGTGCGCTGGGCGAGGACAAAACGGTGCGCGTGGTGGTGCTGACCGGGGCCGGCAAGAGCTTCTGCGCCGGGGGCGATCTGGGCTGGATGCGCGAGCAGATGGCCGCCGACGGTGCCCGCCGGGCCGAGGAGGCGAAGAAGCTCGCCCATATGCTCAAGGCGTTGAACCAATTGCCGAAACCGCTGATCGGAAAGGTGCAGGGCCAGGCCTTTGGCGGCGGTATCGGCATGACGAGCGTGTGCGATGTGGCAATCGGTGTCACCGGCGCGCGCTTCGGGCTGACCGAGACGCGGCTCGGCCTGATCCCGGCCACGATCGGCCCCTATGTGGTAGCGCGGATGGGGGCGGCGCGTGCGCGCCGTGTCTTCATGTCGGCGCGCCTGTTTGGCGCCGAGGAGGCGGTGGCACTGGGCCTGCTTGCCCGCGCGGTGGCGCCGGAAGAGCTTGACACGGCGGTGGAAGCGGAGGTCACCCCCTATCTCGCCTGCGCCCCGGGGGCGGTGGCCGAGGCCAAGGCGCTCTTGCACCGGCTCGGCCCGGTTATCGACGACTCACGCATCGACATGACCATTGACGCCCTCGTGCGCCGCTGGGAGAGCGCCGAGGCGGCCGAGGGGCTGGCCGCCTTTTTCGAGCGTCGCAGGGCGGCATGGGAGGGCTGAGCCGGGGTGTTCCGGTAAGATACGGAAACCACGCGATAAAATCCGGCGCCGGTTTTCTGCGCCGCAGCAAGGAAGAAATATGCAAATTTCTGAATACGTTGCCGGTTCTGTTGACCCTGCCCAAGCGCGGGGGTAAACCGCCTGAGGAGCCGGGCAGGCACCGGTCTGATGCGCCCCGGAGGCATGAAAGGAGCCAACGTGGAAGAGCTGCTCAGGGAATATCTCCCCATCATCATTTTTGCCGGCCTGGCGGTTGCGCTGGGCCTCGTTTTCATCCTCGCCGCGGCGATCCTGGCGCATTCCAGCCCGGATGCGGAAAAGAACAGCGCCTATGAATGCGGCTTCAACGCCTTTGACGACGCGCGGATGAAGTTCGACGTGCGCTTCTACCTGGTGTCGATCCTGTTCATCATCTTCGATCTGGAGATTGCCTTTCTGTTTCCCTGGGCGGTGGCGTTCGGGGATGTTGGGCCGGTCGGCTTCTGGTCGATGATGGTGTTCCTGGGGGTCCTGACCATCGGCTTTGCCTATGAGTGGAAGAAGGGGGCGCTGGAATGGGAGTGACGTCTGGGGCGGCGGCGGGTCGGGTACAGACCGGTGCCAATACGGCCGGGGCCGACCGCGAGGTGCAGACCCGCGAGATGGCCGACCACCTGGCCGACAAGGGCTTTCTGCTCACCAGCACCGACGAGATCATCAACTGGGCCCGCACCGGGAGCCTGCACTGGATGACCTTCGGGCTGGCCTGCTGCGCGGTGGAGATGATGCATGTGGCGATGCCGCGCTATGACGTGGAGCGCTTCGGCACCGCGCCGCGCGCGTCTCCGCGTCAGTCCGACCTGATGATCGTCGCCGGCACCGTGACCAACAAGATGGCGCCCGCGCTCAGGAAGGTCTACGACCAGATGCCCGAGCCGCGCTATGTGCTGTCGATGGGCTCCTGCGCCAATGGCGGGGGGTATTATCACTATTCCTATTCGGTGCTGCGCGGGGTGGACCGGATCGTGCCGGTGGACCTCTACGTGCCCGGCTGCCCGCCCACCGCCGAGGCGCTGCTCTACGGGCTGTTGCAGCTGCAGCGCAAGATCCGCCGCACCGGCACGATCGTGAGGTGAGCCATGAGCGCAGATGCGAGCGCAGAGATGCAGGAACTGGCCCGGCTGATCGAATCCCGCCGGCCCGATTGCGTGGTCGAGACCCATATCGCCCATGGCGAACTCACGGTGCTGAGCACGCCCGCCTGCCTGCCGGATCTGGTGGATTTTCTGAAATGCGACCGCGCCTGCCGGTTCTCGACCCTGGTGGACATCACCGCGGTGGACTGGCCCGGGCGCGAGGAGCGCTTCGATGTGGTCTATCACCTGCTGTCGATGTATCAGAACCACCGCATCCGTCTGAAGGCGCGCCTGCGCGAGGGCGAGGCCATGCCCTCGATCACCGCCATTCACCCCTCGGCGGGTTGGTTCGAGCGCGAGGTTTTCGACATGTTCGGGATCCTTTTCACGGGCCATGGCGACCTGCGCCGCCTGTTGACCGATTACGGCTTTCGCGGCCACCCGCTGCTGAAGGATTTCCCCACCACCGGCTATGTGGAGCTGCGCTATGACGAGGCCGAGAAGCGCGTGGTCTATGAGCCGGTGCAGCTCACCCAGGAATACCGGCAGTTCGATTTCATGAGTCCCTGGGAGGGGGCGGAATACGTGCTGCCGGGCGATGAGAAGGCTGAAGAGAAGGCCGGGAGCGCCGGGGACTGAGATGGTCGGGCAGAGCCTCATATTCTGCATCGGTGCCGCCAAGTCCGGCACCTCTTGGCTGCATGACTATCTGCGCGGCCACGAGGAGGTGCGCCTGCGCCGGCTCAAGGAGCTGCACTACTTCGATACGCTCGATACCGGCAGCGACTGGCATCTGCGCCAGATGCGCCGCAAGCTCGACGAATACCGCGTCCGCCTTGCCCGCAAGGGGGGGCATGCGGGCAATGGCTTTCTGCCCGAGGCGATCGCCGATCTGGAGGAATGGCTGGGTCTTTTCGACGGCCGGCGCGCGATCGACGCGGCCTATCTGAAATATCTGGGGCAGGGACAGACGGGGGTGCGTGCCATCGGCGACTTCACCCCGGCCTATGCGCTGCTGCCGGAGAGGGTCTTCGCGCATATGGCGGGGCTGGCGCAAAGGGTGCGCTTCATCTTTCTGATGCGCGATCCGCTGGCGCGGCTGTGGTCGAATGTGCGGATGAATGCCGGCGGGCGCGGGGGCGAGGCGCTTGCGCGGGAGGTGGACCGATATCTGGCCGGCGACAACCGCAACCTGGCCGAGCGTTCGGATTATGCTTCCACGCTGAAGCGGCTGCTCGAGGCGGTGCCGCGCGAGGCGGTGCATCTGGAATTCTACGAGCGCCTTTTCACGCCGGCGGCGATCGAGCGCCTGTGCGCCTTTCTCGGCCTCGCCCCGGCGCCGGCGGAATTCGGCCGGGTGGTGCATCAGGGCCGGAACCAGGATCTGGAAATGCCGCGCCGGGGCGAGGTGCTGGCAGCGCTGCGTCCCCAGTACGAATATGTGGAAGACCTGCTGGGCAGGCTGCCCGAGCAATGGGCGGACAGGATGGTGAAGGCATGATGGACGGATCGGCACATTCGGGCAATGGCGCGGCGCAGGAGCCGCGCATTCGCAATTTCACCCTCAATTTCGGCCCCCAGCACCCGGCCGCGCACGGGGTGCTGCGCCTGGTGCTGGAGCTTGACGGCGAGATCGTCGAGCGGGCGGACCCGCATATCGGCCTGCTGCATCGCGGTACCGAGAAGCTGATGGAGAGCCGTACCTACCTGCAATGCCTGCCCTATTTCGACCGGCTCGATTATGTGGGCACGATGAACCAGGAGCATGTCTGGTGCCTGGCGATCGAAAAGGCGACCGGCATCGAGGTGCCGCGCCGCGCGAGCCTCATCCGGGTGCTCTATCTGGAGATCGGCCGGATCCTCAACCACCTGCTGAACGTCACCACGCAAGCGCTCGACGTGGGCGCGCTGACCCCGCCGGTCTGGGGCTTCGAGCAGCGCGAATTGCTGATGGAGTTCTACGAGCGCGCCTCGGGCGCGCGCCTGCACGCGGCCTATTTTCGCCCCGGCGGCGTGCACCAGGACCTGCCGCCGGAGCTTCTCGACGATATCGACGCCTGGTGCGAGCAATTCCCCGAATTCCTCGACGATCTCGACGGGCTCTTGACCGAGAACCGCATCTTCAAGCAGCGCAACGTCGATATCGGCGTGGTCACGGAAAAGGACATCCTCGACTGGGGCTTTTCCGGGGTGATGGCGCGCGGATCGGGCCTTGCCTGGGACTTGCGCCGCTCGCAACCCTACGAGCTTTATGACGAATTCGACTTCGAGATCCCCGTGGGCAAGCATGGCGATTGCTACGATCGCTACCTGGTGCGCATGGAGGAGATGCGCCAGAGCGTGAAGATCATGCAGCAGGCCACCGCCAAGCTGCGCGCGCCCGAAGGCCAGGGCGACGTGCTCGCGCGCGGCAAGCTCGCGCCGCCCCGGCGCGGCGAGATGAAAAGCTCCATGGAAGCGCTGATCCACCATTTCAAGCTCTATACCGAGGGCTTCCGCGTACCTGCGGGCGAGGTCTATGCCTGCGCCGAGGCGCCCAAGGGCGAGTTCGGCGTCTATCTCGTGAGCGACGGCACCAACAAGCCCTACCGCGCCAAGATCCGTGCGCCCGGCTTCCTCAGCCTGCAGGCGATGGACCATATCGCGCGGGGCCACCAGCTCGCCGACGTGGCCGCGATCATCGGCTCGCTCGACGTGGTGTTCGGGGAGATCGACCGATGAGCCTGCCGCTCTCCCTGCTGCTGCTCGGCTGGGCGATGGCCCTGAGCGTGGTCTGGCTGGCCTGGGTTTTCTGGCGCGACAGCGATGCGGGGATGGCCCTTGCCACCCACCGCACCGAGCAACTGCCACGGGTCATGGTCAACCGCTATTTCGTGATCTTCATGTTCATGGGCGGCGCGCTGGCCTCGCGCAATCCCCTGTGGGTCGCCTATGCCTTCGCGGTCACGGCCATCGCCTCCCTGTGGGATGCCCTGATCTATCGCAAGGCAGGCCAGCCGTTCCGAAAGCATCTTGTCGCGGCTCTGTCCAGTGCTCTGGTGGCGGGCTGGGCCGGATATGTTTACCAGGCAAGCGAGGTAACAGCATGAAACCTTTTTATCTGACCCCGGCAATCGTCGCACCGGCCTTGGCGGCCTTCCTTGCCCTGCCGGGCGCGCTCGCCGCCCAGAGCCTGCCCGAAGGGGTGAGCGAAGCGGATGTGGAGAGCTTCCGCGCCGCCGTGGTCGCGGCGGGCTGCGAGATCCGCGAAGAGGCCCAGGCCGGTTCGGTCGAGGAGGCCACCGGCTTTGACGAAGACAAGCTCGGGGCGCTGGTCGAATACATGGTCGCCACCGGCGAGATGATCTACACCCCCGGCCTGCCCGGCCTCGGCATGGAAAACGATCAGTGCCCCGGCAGCGGCGAAGATGGTGGAGATGACGGCGACGACGATGATGACAATGGCTGAGGTCTTCCTGCGCGGGCGCGCTGCCCGCCGCGGGGCAATCCGGGGAGCGAACTGACATGCTGCGCCGCCTCTATCGAGAACAACCGGAGAGCTTCGTCTTTACCCCGGAAAACCGGGCCTGGGCCGAAGCCCAGATCAGCAAGTATCCCGAGGGCCGCCAGGCCAGCGCGGTGATCGCGCTTCTGTGGCGCGCCCAGGAGCAGGAGGGCTGGCTCACCCGCCCGGCGATCGAATACGTCGCCGACATGCTGGGCATGGATTACATCCGCGCGCTGGAAGTGGCGACCTTCTACTTCATGTTCCAGCTCAGGCCCGTGGGCTCGGTGGCGCATTTCCAGATCTGCGGTACCCTTTCCTGCATGATCACCGGCGCGCCGGACCTGATCGCCATCTGCAAGGAGCGCATCGCGCCCACGCCCCACACGCTCTCGCCCGACGGGCGCTTTTCCTGGGAGGAGGTCGAGTGCCTCGGCGCCTGCGCCAATGCGCCCATGGCCCAGGTCGGCAAGGATTATTATGAGGACCTGACGCCCGAGGCCTTCATCGCGCTGCTCGACGCGTTCGACGCCGGGCGCGTGCCGGTGCCCGGGCCGCAGAACGGCCGCTACGCCGCCGAGCCGCTCGCGGGGCTGACCACGCTCACCGAGCACGAAAGCGGTCGCACCCAGTAC
>JALTZY010000398.1 GCA_027045905.1 Paracoccaceae bacterium | reverse complement strand
TCGGCGCCGCACTTGCCGCCTATGGCGACCCGGTGCGCGCCGATGCGATGTTTGCCCGCGCAAGCGCCATGCTCGACAGGGCCGAGCCGGAAACCGTGCCGGTCTGGCGCGATGATTACGGTACCAACCTGCGCGATGTCGCCGCCGTGCTGGCGCTCTCCGTCGAAGCGGGCAGCACGGTCGCGGACCGCGAGACGCTGGTGGCGCGCCTGGCACAGGCGAAGGGGCCGCTCTCCACTCAGGAAGCCACCTGGACGCTGCTCGCCGCGGCGGCGATGGCGGATGAGCGCGCCGGCGCCGGCCTGCTGATCGACGGCGCCCCCGTCACCGGCCCGGCAGTGCTTTCGCTGGATGCTGCCGAGGCAAGCGCGCCTGTGACGGTAGAGAATACCGGGACGAACGCCATCGAGCTGACCCTCGCCACCTTCGGCATCCCGCAGACGGCGCCGCCTGCGAGCGGACGGGGCTATGCCATCTCCCGGCGCTATTTGACGATGGAAGGCGAGCCGGTCGATGTCAGCCAGGTCGCGCAGGGCACGCGCCTGGTCACGGTGCTGAGCGTGCAGCCGTTCGACCCGTCCGACGGGCGGCTGATGGTCAACGACCCGCTGCCCGCGGGCTTCGAGATCGACAACCCGAACCTGCTCGCTGCTGGCGACATCCGGGCGCTCGACTGGCTGGACGTGGTGGAAGAAGTGGCTTTTGCCCAGTTCCGCCAGGAGCGGTTTCTGGCGGCGGTTGACTGGAGCTCGGACAGACCATTCCACCTCGCCTATGTGGTGCGGGCGGTCACGCCGGGCAGCTTCCACCACCCGGCGGCTTCGGTCGAAGACATGTATCGCCTCACATTCCGCGCCAATGGCAAGACCGGAACGGTGCGGATCACCGAGTAATGCGCAAGGCAGGTGCCGACCCCCGCGCGCGCAGCGCGCGCCCCCGAGTGGCAAAATTTTTCGGAAAATTTTCACGATTCCGGGCGCGCGCGGGGCACCCTGACGGGCGCCGGGGCAGTCCTGCGGGCCGCGCCCTGCTGGCGCTGGCGCTGCTGCTTCTGCTGCTCGCCTACGGGCGCGACCGCTTCGATGCCTGGATCGACGCCACCGACCTGCCGCCGCTGGAAGTGGCGACTTCGGTCGAGGTTCTGGACCGCTCCGGCACCCTCCTGCGCGCCTATACGGTGGAGGATGGCCGCTGGCGGCTGCGCGTCTCGCTTGAGGATGTGGATCCCGGCTTCGTGGACATGCTCATCGCCTACGAGGACAAGCGCTTCTGGCAGCACAATGGCATCGACCCGCGCGCCATGCTACGTGCCGCCCTGCAGGCGCTCGAGAGAGGACGGATCGTCTCCGGCGGCTCCACCCTGACCATGCAGGTCGCCCGCCTGCTCGAAGACGGCCCCACCGGCCGCTGGCGGGGCAAGCTGCGCCAGATCCGCGTGGCGCTGGCGCTGGAGCGGCACCTGAGCAAGGAGGAGATCCTGACGATCTACCTCAACCGCGCCCCCTATGGCGGCAATCTCGAGGGGATTCGCGCCGCCACGCGCGCCTATTTCGCCAAGGAGCCGCGCCGCCTCACCCCGGCCGAAGCCGCCCTTTTGGTTGCGCTGCCCCAGGCCCC
>JALTZY010000397.1 GCA_027045905.1 Paracoccaceae bacterium | reverse complement strand
TGGCAGAGGCGCGGGCGGCCCCCTCATGCCGCAAGCGGGAATTCCTCCTCCGCCGCCCGCGCCTCTGCCAGTCCCAGCAGGCGCCGCGCCTCATCGAGCCCCGCCACCGCGAAGAAGGGCGAGACCAGCCGCGCCGCGCCGCGCTGGCTTGCCTGCGGGCAGTGAAACAGCGCGCCGGAATTGCCCCAGACCAGCTCTTCCTCGTCGAAGACCAGCGTCACCGCCTCGACCTTGCGCGCCTTGCAGTTGGTCCATTCGATCCCGCGCCAGCCCGCCAGCGCCGCGGCCGGCACCAGCACCGTGGGCCGGCCAAAGGCGGCCTCGGCCCCGGGCAGGTCCAGCGCCATGTGCTGGCCGGGCATCAACGTCATGTCGGCGCAATTGCAGAGCGCGCCGCCGGGCACTTCGAGCACCCGCACCGGGCGGATCTCCTCGCGGTGAATGGCGCGGATCTCGCGCAAGCCCCCGTCCCAGGTATAGACCGCATCGCCCCGCATCAGGCTCTCGACCGGCCGCCATCCATCGGCGGCCTCCACGCGGGTGCCCTCGATCATCCCGCCGCGGGTCATGGCGGCGGGGAAAAGCGCGGCCTCCAGATCGACCATTTCGGCGGCTTCGAAAGCGGTGGCGGATTGCATGAACATCGGGTTTCTCCTTCGCTTGTCAGATGCGTTTCGTCAGGTGCCGGAGCGGCGATGCCTCCAGCAGGGCGCGCAAATTTGCCGCAATTCCGCCCGGATTCCGGCCATTTCGTGGCACCTTTTCGGCAAATGCGGCAATCCTGTGGCCGGGGCGGGATTGGCCACTTCCGGGCGACAATTGTTAAGGTCTTGTCAACATTAACGGCGTATTAACCGTGATTGTCGCGCGGGTTCTCCCGCCTCCAGCAGGTGATTCGGGCACAAATGCGGCGGTTTCGGGCAAGTTTCGCGCGCGATTGGTGCGCGCGCCCCGACACACAGGGGCACCTCAGAAACTGTAGCCGAAGCGCGCGATGTCGCGGCCGCATATTTGCGCCACGATTTCGCGCTCGGCCTTGCCATAGGCATGGCGGTAATCGGCCACGCGCTCGGAGCGATTCACATGGCCGATCTCGAGCGCAAATCCCAGATGCGCCTCAAGCGGGGCGATGTCCTCGCCGAGATACTCCAGCCGGATATAGAGATCGGCCCGCTCCACCCCGCCGGCATCGGTGAGATAGCTCGGATAGGGATGCGCGCGCAGGCTCGCGGCGATGCGCGGGTCGCGCAGAAAGGCGGCGAAGTCGAGCCGCCTGGCCGCGCTGACCGCGTAATGGTCGAAACGCTGTGCCCTGAGCCAGCTGTAATAGCTCAGCACCCGGTCCCACGGGTTGCGCACAAGGGTGAAGGTGAACAGATCGCGCGCCTCCTCGCGGCTGATCAGCCCGTCGATATCGGCAAGCGTCGAGTGCTTCCACAGCCGCCCGCGCGCCTGCGCGCCCTTCAGCCGGTGGCGCCGCCGCACCGCCTTGGGGGTGTCGCCGATCAGGATATCGTCCTTCATCGCCCGCGCCTCCAGCGCCAGCGCCAGCGAGGTGCCGCCGGTCTTGGGGATGTGAACGAAAATGTAGCCCCGCCCGCGCGAGATGATCATGCCTTCCC
>JALTZY010000396.1 GCA_027045905.1 Paracoccaceae bacterium | reverse complement strand
GTTGGCGGGCTGCTCGACACCATGCGCGATTTGCAGGCGATCTTTGCCCCGCACATGAATTCCTACCGCCGCTTCCTGCCCATGAGCTTTGCCCCCTCCGCGCCCGACTGGGGGCTCGACAACCGCGCCGCCGCCATCCGCCTGCCGGAGACGCGCGGGGCGGGCGCGCGGCTTGAGCATCGCATTTGCGGCGCCGATGCGAACCCTTATCTGGCGCTCGCCGCGATCCTCGGCGGGATGCTGCACGGACTCGAGACCGGCCCCGACCTGCCGCTGCCGATCGACGACCCGGCCGCCCGCCCCGCAGCCCCGCTGGGCCATGACTGGGCCGGGGCGGTGGAGCGCTTCGCCGCTTCCGAGACCGCCGCCGAGATCTTCGGCGCGCCGTTTCGCGACCTCTACGCCACCGTGCGCCGGGACGAGATCGCCCGGCTCACCCGCGAGATCAGCCAGGCGGAATACCGCACCTATCTGGGCCGGCTCTGATGCGCCGCCTCTATGCGCCCCACGCCTATACCGACGCCCCGCGCGCCGGCTGCTTCTGGGCGCCGCCGCCGGATGACTTCCCCACGCTCGAAGGCGAGGCCGAGGCTGAATTCGCCATCATCGGCGGCGGATATGCGGGGCTCTCGGCGGCGCTGGAGCTGGCCGGGCGCGGCGTATCGGTAACGCTGCTCGAGGCCCACGCGCCGGGCTGGGGCGCCTCGGGGCGCAATGGCGGCTTCTGCTGCCTGGGCGGCAGCGGGTTCGGGCATGGGGAACTGGCACGCGCGCTGGGCAAGACAGCAGCGGGCGAGATGATCCGCACCGAGCGCGCGGCGATCGACCTGGTGGCCGAGCTCCTCGAAACCCACGCGATCGACGCCGACCGGCACTCGAACGGCGAGGTGGTGCTCGCCCACCGCCCCCGCGCCATGGCGGGGCTCGGAGAGGAAGGCGAGATCCTCGCCGCACACGGCATCGAAACCCGCCTGCTGAGCAAG
Organism: Paracoccaceae bacterium; assembly: GCA_027045905.1. GTDB lineage: Bacteria > Pseudomonadota > Alphaproteobacteria > Rhodobacterales > Rhodobacteraceae > JAAEUB01. Next base: position 7,204 of record JALTZY010000396.1, on the reverse strand, counting down.
GCCGCGCTGACCGAGCGCGGCATGGGCGGGCCGTTTCACGGGGGCTTGCATGTGCGCGCGGGATTCGCGCTCGAGCCCGGCAAATACGCGCGCGGCCTTGCCCGCGCCGCCCGGCTGGCCGGGGCCGATATCCGCGCCCACAGCCCGGTCACACGGATCACGCACAAAGGCGAGCGCTTCACCCTGGCCACGCCCCGCGGAATCCTCACCGCCCGCAAGCTGATCGTCGCCACCAACGGCTATTCGTCTGACGACATCCCCCCCGCGCTTGCCAGCCGCTACCTGCCGCTCCAGTCCAACATCATCGTCACCCGTCCGCTCGGCACCGCCGAGCGCGAGGCGGCGGGCTGGAGCAACGACACCATGGCCTATGACAGCCGCATCCTGCTGCATTACTTCCGCCTGCTGCCCGACGGGCGCTTCCTGTTCGGCCGGCGCGGAGCGCTCACCGCCGGGCCGCGCGCGCAGGCGCGGATGCGCCATACGGTGATCCGCCATTTCCGGCGGATGTTTCCTGCATGGAAGCATGTGGAAGTGGAGCATTTCTGGTCGGGCTTCGTCAGCCTCGCGTATGACCGCCTGCCCCATATCGCCCCGATAGAGGGCTGGGAAGGCGCCTTTGCGGCGATGAACTGGCACGGCAACGGGGTCGCCATGGCCACATGGGGCGGCCGGCAGGTGGCCCGCGCCGCACTCGACGGCGCGCCCGTCCCCGCCGCCATGGCCCGCCCCCTGCCCCGCTTCCCGCTGGGGCGCGCGCGCCGCACCCTGCTCTACCCGGCCCTTGCCTGGTACGCCCTCAGAGACAGGTTCTGATCCCCCGCGCACCTCCGCGCCCGGGTTTTCCGCGAAAATCGGAGGCAGAGGGGCAGGTCGTGGCCGCTGGCTCTGGCGGCTGCGTTCAGGCCGGCTTTTGCCGCTCGGCAGGGTTCGGGAATTTCGCATCCGGCAGGTGCCGGTCACAGCGGCCAGAAAAGCAGGATTGCCGGGATCGAGACGGCCACTACCAGCACTTCCAGCGGCAGGCCCATGCGCCAGTAATCGCCGAATCGGTAGCCGCCGGGGCCGAGGATCAGGGTGTTGTTCTTGTGGCCGATCGGGGTGAGGAAGGCGCAGGAGGCGGCAATCGCCACCGCCATCAGAAACGGGTCGGGGCTGACGCCCAGCGCCCGGGCCATTTCGATGCCGATAGGGGCGGCGACGATGGTGGTGGCGGTGTTGTTGAGCACGTCCGAGAGGCTCATGGTCACCACCATCAGCACGGTGAGGATCGCCCAGGCAGGCAGACCTGCGGTGAGGCCGACCAGCCAGCCGGCGATCAGTTCGGTACCGCCGGAGCTTTCCAATGCCGCGCCCAGCGGGATCATGCTGCCCAAGAGCACCACTACCGGCCAGGAGATGTGATCGTAGATTTCCGCCAGCCGCAGGATGCCGGCGAGCACATAGGCCACCACCACCAGCCCCAGCGCCACCGGCAGATAGAGGAGGCCGAAGCTCGCCGCCGCCACCGCCGCGCCGAACAGGCCGATCGCCAGCCACACCTTGCGGTTCACGGTCACCGCAAGGCCGCGCTCGGCCAGCGGCAGGACGCCGAGCCATTCGGTGACTTCCGCCTCCGAGCCCTCGGGCACCAGCAGCAGCAGGATGTCGCCCGCGCGGATCCGCGCCTTGCGCAGGGCGCCGGTTATGCGCCGGCCCGAGCGCGAAATCCCCATCAGCACCGCCTGCCTGCGCCAGTTGAGCCCGATCGCCTGGGCGCTCTTGCCCTCGATGCGCGCGCCTTCGGGCACCACCACCTCGATCTTGGAGAGCCCCGCGCCCTCGGCCCTGAGGCGCTCTTCGCGCTTCTGGTCGGCAAAGGCGAGGTCGAGCGCGGCGCGAAACTCGTCCAGCGCCTCGGGGCTGGCTTCGAGCACCAGCGTATCCCCGGCCTCGAGCCGGGTATTGCGCTGGGTGCCGTAGCGGCGCTTGCCGTCGCGGATCAGGCCGAGAATGGCGACATCGCTCTGCTCGGCGGCCTCGTCGAGGGCGCGCAGGCGCTGGCCGATCAGCTTCGAGCCCGCGGGCACGGTGAGCTCGGCCAGGTAAGTGCCGTATTTCGCCATCGGGTCGCGCCCTTCCTCCCCGCCCTCGGGGCGCGGGATCAGCCGCCAGCCGATCAGCGCCACGAAGGCAAGGCCGGCGAGTGCGGTGATGCCGCCCACCGGGGCGAAATCGAACATCGCAAATGGCGCGCCCAGCGCGTCTTCGCGGATCGCGGCGATGATGATGTTGGGGGGCGTGCCGATCAGCGTGACCATGCCGCCGAGGATGGTGGCGAAGGAGAGCGGCATCAGGCTGAGCCCCGGCGCGCGGCCGGCCTTGCGCGCGGTCTGGATATCGACCGGCATCAAGAGCGCCAGCGCGGCGACGTTGTTCATGAAGGCCGAGAGCAGCCCGCCGACCCCCCCCATCAGCGCGATATGAGCCCCCAGCGCGCGGGTGGAATCGACCAGCGTGCGGGTGATCAGGAGCACCGCTCCCGAGCGCACCAGCCCGGCCGAAACCACCAGCACCAGCGCCACGACGAGGGTCGCCGGGTGGCCGAAACCGTCGAAGGCGTTCTTGGCCGGCACCACCCCCAGCACCACGCCCGCCATCAGCGCGCCAAAGGCCACGAGATCGTAGCGAAAGCGGCCCCAGAGCAGCAGGGCGAATACCGCGCCGAACAGGGAAAACAGGATGATCTGATCGCTGGTCATGAGGCTTGGTAGCGCGTCGGACGGGATATTGCCAGAGCGGTTCTGCCGGGCCTGTCCCGACGGCCCGGGCGGCATCTTGCAGAGAAACCGGAGACGGAGGGATGCAAGGGCAGATCAGCGAAACGTGAAAAGCCCGGGCCGGAGCCCGGGCTTTCCCTCCCTGTCAGGCTGTGCCTGGCTCAGTTGGTGAATTCGGGATAGGCTTCCATCCCCAGTTCGGCCACGTCGAGCCCGTTGATCTCCTCTTCTTCGGAGACCCGGATGCCGACGGTCAGCTTCAGCAGCATCCACACGACCAGCGACACGACGAAGACGAAGACGCCGACGATGACGATGGACTTGAGCTGCACCAGGTAGCTGGCGCTGTCATTGGTCAGCGGCACGGCCATGGTGCCGAAGATGCCGGCAAACAGGTGCACGGGAATGGCGCCCACGGCGTCGTCGATCTTCAGCTTGTCGAGGAAGGGCACCGCAAAGACCACGATCACCCCGCCCACGGCGCCGATCAGGGTCGCCATGCCCAGACTCGGGGTCAGCGGCTCGGCGGTGATCGACACGAGGCCGGCCAGCGCGCCGTTGAGCACCATGGTCAGGTCCACCTTCTTGTACAGAAGCTGGGTCAGGATCAGGGCCGCGATGGCGCCACCGGCGGCCGCGGTATTGGTATTGGCCATGATGCGGCTGATATCGGCAACGTTGCCGGCGGTATCCATGTAGAGCTGCGAGCCGCCGTTGAAGCCGAACCAGCCCAGCCACAGGATGAAGGTGCCCAGGGTGGCAAGCGTCAGGTTGGAGCCCATGATCGGCTGGATCTTGCCATCCTTGCGGTACTTGCCCAGCCGCGGCCCGAGTACCAGCGCGCCCGCAAGCGCCGCCCAGCCGCCGACCGAATGCACCACGGTGGAGCCCGCGAAATCCTGAAAGCCCATCGCGTCGAGGAAGCCACCGCCCCATTTCCAGCTCGCCTGCACCGGGTAGATCAGCGCCACCAGCACGACGATGAAGGTCAGGAACGGCCACAGCTTGATCCGCTCGGCCAGGGTGCCCGAGACGATCGAGGCCGTGGTGGCGCAGAACATCAGCTGAAAGAAGAAGTCCGAGCCCACCGAGGCATAGGTGAGGTCGGTCTGGGTGTCGGCCAGCCCCACCGCTTCCAGCACCGCCGGGCCGACGGCGCCCAGCATCCCGTCGATGGTCCAGCCGTCGCCGGGATACATCAGGTTGTAGCCGATCGCGTAGTAGAGCACCGCGGCGATGGAAAACAGCGCGATATTCTTGGTCAGCTGCATGGTCACGTTCTTGGAGCGCACGAGGCCGGCCTCGAGCATGGCAAAGCCCGCCGCCATCCACATGACCAGAAAGCCGGTCACCAGGAACATGAAGGTGGTGAAGATATAACCTATCTCCTCGTTGGGCGGCGTCATGTCCGCCTCCTGGGCAAGGCCCAGGCTCGGCAGCAGTACCGCGCCCGTGGCCAGAGTGATGAACTTGGTCAGTCGCATGTCGTTTCCCCTTGTCCGTTCGATCCGCTCAGATCGCGTCTTCGTTGGTTTCGCCGGTGCGCACGCGCAGGGCGCTTTCCACATCCAGCACGAATATCTTGCCGTCGCCGATCTTGCCGGTATTGGCGGTCTTGGCGATGGTCTCGACCACCTGTTCGGCCATATCGGCGCCGACCACGATCTCGAGCTTCACCTTGGGCAGGAAATTCACCGAATACTCCGCACCCCGGTAGATCTCGGTATGGCCCGCCTGGGCGCCGAAGCCCTTGATCTCGGTTACCATCATCCCGCGCACGCCGATCCCGGTCAGGGCCTCGCGCACATCCTCAAGCTTGAACGGCTTGATCGTTGCAATGATCATCTTCACGTTCGTTCCCTCTCTTCTGCCTCGGGATAGGGCGGAACCCCTGTCCCGCCGGATGCGCCGAAACAAATGCCTGCCGGCCATCCGGGCAACAGAACCGCCTGTTTTTCAGCCCCTGAATCGCGGATTCGCCACAAATCCCGCGTCTGCGCGCAGGTTTGCTCATTTTTTAGGCGCTCCAAATACGACCTCAGCCCCCTTTCAGTCTCCACATTCCCCCCGCATCGGGTTACAAGGAGAGAAGACCGAAAAACAGGTTCCGGCGCGGCAACGGCAGCAAATCGGCAGGCAAACGGGCAGGAAAGAGCATGAGCGGATCAGGCAGGAAACGCCCGCCTCTGGTAGCCGACAGGCGCTATCCGGCAACCGCCCCCAGGCCGCGCAATGCCGCCAAGCCGCCGCGCAAGCCGCAACAGCCGAAAAAGTCTGCGCGCAAGACAGGCAAAACCCGCCAGAGGCGCAGCCAGCGGCACCTGCCCCGTCTCATTGCCTGGCCGCTGGCACTGATCCGCTGGCTTTTCCGCCTGATCTGGCGCCTGACGCTGGGCGCGAGCGTAGCCGTGGCGGCGGTGGTGGCCCTGGCGGTGATCTACTATGCCGCAAACATGCCTCCGCTCTCGGCCATGGTTGACGGGCGCGCGCGCGGCTCGGTGACCATGCTCGACCGCCACGGCGAGGTCTTCGCCTGGCGCGGCGAGCAATTCGGCGGCATCATCACCCCTGATACGGTCTCGCCGCATCTGAAAAACGCCATCATCGCCACCGAGGACAGGCGCTTCTACCGCCATTTCGGCGTCTCGCCGCGCGGCATCGTCGGCGCCATGCGCATCAATATCAGCGAAGGACGCAGCCCGCTTTCTGGGAATGGCGGCTCGACCCTCACCCAGCAGGTGGCCAAGCTGGTCTGCATGGGCCAGCCCTTCGACCCGAACCGCTGGGAGAGCGAACGCGCCTATGAGCAGGAATGCCGCCGCTCGTCGCTGTGGCGCAAGGCGCGCGAAGCCGCCTTTGCCCTGGCGCTGGAGGCGCGCTTCAGCAAGGACGAGATCCTGACCATCTACCTCAACCGCGCCTTCCTCGGCGCCGGAGCCTACGGGTTCGAAGCCGCCAGCCGGCGCTACTTCGCCAAATCCGCCGCCGACCTCAGCCCGGCCGAGGCGGCGATGCTCGCCGGCGCGCTCACCGCCCCCTCGCGCTACGCACCCACCAACAACCTCGAGCGCAGCCAGGCGCGTGCCGCCACGGTGATCCGGCTGATGCGCGATCAGGGCTACCTCACCGAGGCCCAGGCCCAGGCCGCCTGGGCCAGCCCGGCCACCCTCAGCCCGGCAGCCCGGGCCCGGACGGGCGGCTATTTCGCCGACTGGATCATGGCCTCGGGACCGGATTTCCTCACCCGCGACACCACCGAGGACGTAATCATCCGCACCACGCTCGACCAGCGCATCCAGCAGGCCGCCGAAGACGCGCTGACCTGGGTCTTCGAAAACAGGGTCAGCGAGGGCAGCGAGGCTCAGGCGGCGATCATCATCATGTCCGCCGACGGGGCGGTGCGCGCCATGGTCGGCGGACGCGACGTGCGCGCCTCGGGCGCCTTCAACCGCGCCATCCAGGCCGAGCGCCAGACCGGCTCGGCCTTCAAGCCCTTCGTCTATGCCGCCGCGCTCGACCTGGGCTGGGCCTATAACGACCCGATCGTGGACGAGCCCTATTGCATCGACATCCCCGGTTCGGGCCAGTGGTGCCCGCGCAATTATACCGGCGAATTCTACGGTCGCGTCTCGCTGACCGAAGCCCTGATGAAGAGCCTCAACATCCCGGCCGTCAAGCTCTCCGAAACCGTCGGGCGCAAAAATGTCCGCACCGTGGCGGCACAATTCGGCCTGCGCTCGGATCTGGCGCTCGGCCCGGCCCTCGCGCTCGGCGCCTCGGAAAGCACCCTGATCGAGATGACCGGCGCCTATGCCGGCATTCTCAACGGCGGCTCATCGGTCACCCCCTACGGGCTTCTGGAACTGCGCCTGCAGGGCGATGAGGTGCCGCTGATGACCCAGGAGGGGGGCATCGGCGAGCGGGTCATCAGCCCCCGAGCCGCCGAACAACTGATCTACATGATGAACCGGGTGATCGAGGAAGGCACCGGCAAGCGCGCCCGCATGGAAGGCATGGAGGCCGCCGGCAAGACCGGCACCACCCAGGGTGCGCGCGATGCCTGGTTCGTCGGCTTCACCGCCGATTACGTCGCCGGGGTGTGGATGGGATATGACGACAACCGCCCCCTCAAGGGCGTCACCGGCGGCGGCCTGCCGGCGGAAATCTGGCGCCAGGCGATGGAGCGCATCTACGAGAACCGGCCCGCGCGCCCGCTGCCGATGATCCGCCCCGGCAGCTACGCCCCGCCCCCGCCGGAGCCGCCCCGCCAGGAGCGCCGGGACCCGATCCTCGACATCCTCAACACCATCCTCGGCACCGGCAACTGAGCCGAGCGCACGCCGTTGCCCCGGTTTTTCGTGAGAAAAATCGGTAACCGCCCGATTGCTACCGCCTGCCTGACACCTGGGCCAGATATTATACTGGGTCGTTATTGACGTCGTTAA
>JALTZY010000395.1 GCA_027045905.1 Paracoccaceae bacterium | reverse complement strand
GTGCAGCGTAACGCCGCCTTCAGAGCCCGGCACCATCAGGTTCTTGATGCGGATGTTGGCGAAGGTGCCACGCATCATGACTTCGTGATTGCCGCGCCGGGCGCCAAAGGAATTGAAGTCGCGCGGTTTGACGCCGTGTTCGATCAGGTAGCGCCCGGCCGGGCTGTCGGCTTTGATGGCACCTGCCGGCGAAATGTGGTCGGTGGTGATGCTATCGCCAAACAGGCCAAGAATGCGGGCATCCGCAATATCGCTGACCGGTGCTGGCTCCGGCGTCAGCCCGGTAAAGAAAGGCGGCTGCTGGATATATGTAGATTGCGTGTTCCAGCGATAGGTCTGGCCGCCGCCGCCGCCGATTTGCTGCCAATGTTCGTCCCCCTTGAAGACGTCGCCATAGCGCTTGGCAAACATCTCCGGCGTCACTGTGGTGCGGATGATTTCAGCAATTTCCTGAGAGCCTGGCCAGATATCTTTCATAAAGACCGGGTTGCCATCCTTGTCCTCGCCGAGTGGTTCGCGGACCAGATCGCTGGTCATCCGGCCGGCCAGCGCATAGGCGACAACCAGCGGCGGTGAGGCCAGATAGTTGGCCTTGATGTCGGGGTTGATGCGGCCCTCGAAATTGCGATTGCCTGAAAGCACGCCGCAAACCACCAGGTCGTTGTCCGAAATGGTCTTGGAAATCGCCTCTGGCAGCGGGCCGGAATTGCCGATACAGGTGGTGCAGCCATAGCCGACCAGATCAAACCCCAGCGCATCAAGATCATCCTGCAGGCCGGATTTCTCCAGATAATCGGTTACCACCTGGCTGCCCGGCGCCAGAGAGGTTTTCACCCAGGGCTTAACGGTCAGCCCCTTCTCGCGCGCCTTTCGCGCCAGCAGCCCGGCGGCGATCAGAACGCTTGGGTTGGACGTGTTGGTGCATGAGGTGATGGCCGCCAGGACGACACTGCCATTGGACAGGGCATAGTTTTCACCTTTGACATTAAAGTTCGCCCCGGCATTGCTGGTCTTGCCATATTCCGATCTCAGCGTTTCGGCAAAGGCCGGTTTGGCATTGCTCAAGATGATCCGGTCCTGCGGGCGTTTCGGGCCGGCAATCGACGGCTCGACCTCGGCCATGTCAAGAGCCAGTGTGTCAGTAAAAACCGGGGCGTGACCGGGCTTGCGCATCAGGCCCTGGGCCTGCGCATAGGCTTCAACGAGTTCAGCGCGCTCGCCGCGGCCTGTGGCGCGCAGATATTTCAAGGTGTCATTGTCAACCGGGAAGAAACCGCAGGTGGCGCCATATTCCGGCGCCATGTTGGAAATCGTTGCCTCGTCTTCCAGTGACAAATGATCAAGCCCGTCGCCATAAAACTCGACGAATTTTCCGACCACGCCTTTTTCGCGCAACATCTGCGTCACCGTCAACACCAGATCGGTTGCCGTGGTGCCCTCGGCCAGCCGGCCTTTCAGCTCAAAGCCTACGACTTCCGGGATCAGCATGGAAATCGGCTGGCCGAGCATGGCGGCTTCGGCCTCGATACCGCCGACCCCCCAGCCCAGCACCGCCAGGCCGTTGATCATTGTGGTGTGGCTGTCGGTGCCGACCAGCGTGTCCGGATAAGCCAGCGGTGCGCCGT
>JALTZY010000394.1 GCA_027045905.1 Paracoccaceae bacterium | reverse complement strand
AAGCTGCTCGGCCTTGAGCTCCAGTGCGGCGGGCACGATCAGATAGGCCGGGCGGATGTTGAGCACCGTCTTTGCATCAAGCCCGGTCTGCTTGCGCATGGCTGCCCGTGCGGCCCCGACACTGTCGACCGAAAGCGCCGTGCCTGTGCCGGCAAGGTTGCCGTGAGAGGCATGAAACAGCGCCTTGCCGTCGGCCATCGCCGGGTTGGAGGTGATGATGCCCCAGACCACGTCCGACTCCAGCTGGGCAATCGAGTTGCCATACATCGCCGGGATCCGGGTGAAGGCGTCGAGATCATCGTTGATCAGCACCTGCCGGGTGATCGCCACGACCCGACCATAGGTCTCGATGCGGTAGCTTTCCTTGGCCTCGCCCAGCGTGCCGCGCTTGAACTCGCCACTTTCATTGACCTTCAGCAGTTGCGGCGCCTCGCCCAGCTGGACCCGGTGCATGGCCTTGAAGTCGGTGGCCAGCACCTGCCGGCAGAACAGCTGGAAGGTGCGGGGATAGGCCTCGTAGGCCTGTCGCAGGGTCTTGTTCGTGACCGCCGACAGGATCTCGGGGAAGTCCGAGGTCGAATGCAGCGCCCGCGTCGCCACCTCGTCACGCGAGAGCCCGCGCGTGCTGGTGCCCGCACTCTCCAGGCATTCGCGGGCGATCTCCATCAGCGTCATGCCGCGATACGCACGCGCGGCATCTTCCAGCGGAAACAGCGTGGGGCTGTAACGGTGCAACAGCGCCGAGGCCACCGCCTCGCGCCGGGTCAGCGCCTCGTGCCGGCCACCGAGCGGCATTTCCACATGGGGAAAGCTGCGGGTCTCGTCGGATTTCTCGGCGAGCGCATCGAGGATCATGCGTCGTGCCTCATCGAGCGAGACGCCGCGCTTGACCAGATCATCGGCAAACGTGCGGCCAAGGTCAAAACGCGCGGTCAGATCATGGATCGCCGAGACACGTTCGCGCTCGGCCAGGCGGGCGGCGTCGATCTCGGCGCGCGTGTCGTGCGGTGTGTCCTGCGGCGCGGGATCAGGCGCAGCCCGCTGTTCGGCATCTTCGGCGGGTTGCGCGCGCGTGCCGGTCTCGGTGGTTTCCTCGGTGGGGGTCGTTTCCGCCGCGTCCGTCTGGGTCATCTCGTCTTTCATCGGGGCATTCCTCATCCTGGGGGTCTCGTATTTGCGCACCAGCGTGCAGTCGTGCAGATCGGGGCCGTGGCGGAAGCCGGCCTCGGGGTCGGCGCCCACGGGAACGGCCGAGATCTCGAACGGCGTCCAGTCGACCGCGCGCCACAGCTCGCGGCTGCCTTCGGGCTTGGTGATCTCGTAGCGGTGGACCTGGTAGCCGATCGACACCGCCCGGATGTGGCCCGCCTTGATGTCACGCCAGATGGGCTCGACCTCGGCGCGTTCCGAAAGCGCGATGCGCGCGAGCCCGCGCCCTTCTTCCACGCGCACCGAGCCGGGCACCACCGAGCCGATCACGGCATCCAGATCGCCCGCGTCATGTGAGCTACTCCCCAATCCTTGGACAGGTTTCCGCGTAATTTAAGCTACTCTCTGCTCCTGCTGATCGGGTTGGGTTTCGTCTTTTCGTAGCCAATAGACCACGGCTGGTGGCTGACCGCCAAGTGCG
>JALTZY010000393.1 GCA_027045905.1 Paracoccaceae bacterium | reverse complement strand
AGCCGGATCAACGCCGTGATCCGCGCGCTCGCACCAATCCCTGAGCGCGCGGATCACGGCGTTGATCCGGCTTGCATCGCGCAGCGCGTCCACGTCGATCGGCACATTGCCCCAGCTCGCGCCGAAGCGCGCGCGGATGAAGGCATTGAGCCCGTCCCGGCCGGGCCGCTCCAGCACGCCGGCCTCGCCCAGGAGCCGCCAGAGAACATGGATGAGGCGCAGATCGGCGCGCGGCGCGCGAGCGTGGCGGCCACCCTCGGGCCGGAACCCGCGCGCCTTCAGCGCCTCCACCACCTGCCTGAGATCGGCCTCGTCCATGTCGCGCTGGCTGACCTTGCCGGTCGCCACCAGCTGCAGCTCGCGGCGCGTATCCTCGTCAAGCCCCAGCTCGCGGCAGCCCACATGGATCAGCTTCTGCAGATTGCGGCGGGTCATGATGCGGCCCTCCCGCAAGAGGGCCGCACCGCTTCACTTGCGCGGCTGGTAGCCCTGGATTGCCTCGGCAGCAGGCTCGAGGCGCTCGAGCAACAGGCGCAGGAGATATTCGATCCCCAGCCTGCTGACCTCGCGGTTGCCCTCGGTGAGCAGATCGACCAGACCGTCCAGCCCGCGCGCGACGTCGATGATCGCGTCGCGTGGGTCGTCGAACGGATCAGCCATCGCCGAACAGATCTTCCTGCATGTCGTCCGGCAGCCGGTCGATGACGCGCATGGCCCGCAATTCGCGGGCGGCTTCTTCCAGCCGCCATTTCGAATAGTTCGAGGCGCGCCACATCTGCGTGAGGCTCATGCCCCGCTGCATGCACATCTCGATATAGGCGTAGATCGGCTTCTTGCGCAGCACATCCACGCGCAGTTTGCGCACCATGGACTTGGCCTCGGCCAGTGCCTGCTGCTCCATAGCCGCAAACGCACGGTGAATGATCACCGAGACCTCCGCCGCCACCGGCGTTTTCAGCACCGCCGAGAGCGCATAGGCCCCCGCATGGCTGAAAACGAGCGGTTGCAGGTCGGTTCGCTTGCCCTGAGAGGTTGCCGTATTTTGCGGCAACATCTCGGCTTCCGCACGCTCCAGCGCGAAGGCAAAATCCTCGGGAAACCGAACCGGGTTGCGCTTCACCGCCTCGGTGATCCTGCGGTATTCTGTCCCGTACACCTCGGCCAGATCGGCAGCCAGCATGAAGGGCGGGCGCTCGGGCAGGGTAAAGATACGGGCGCGAATACCGGCGATATCGAACAGGGTTTGTGGAATGGAAGCCATCTTGGATTTCTCCTCTGGTTACGCTGGGGTGAGAACCCCGGGTGTTAGTACGACTGCCAGAGGTCAGCCCCCGCATGTCTTTAGGCCGAAGCCCTGGACATTCACATGCGGCACCCGGAGAAAGGATCGTCTCATTGGAGACGCCGTCTCGGGGCGTAACCGCCTCTGGTGTCGTGTTCGTCGCGGGTACTAAGCGCGGATCGAACGCCGCCAGATTGCAGCGGTTCGCCGGAAAAGTCAAATCCCCTGTCGTGGCGGTCATCGGCGCAAGCCTCGCGCGGGGCCTATTCACGATGTCAAAGAGCGTGTTGCTCATGCCGGGGCCGGGGCAACGGTCCAGTATGTGGCACACGCACATATTGCATATTGA
>JALTZY010000392.1:3974-8265 GCA_027045905.1 Paracoccaceae bacterium | reverse complement strand
GTGGGATTGACATTGCCTCCTATGGTGCGGCCTCGGACGCGATGCGCCGGCGGATGCGGGAAGGCAAAACCAACCCTCTGACCCCGCCAAGGAGACATGGCGGCGGCGGGGCTGCCACCGACCCGACCAGGAAACTGCTCGAGGGCCTGCAACAGGAGCTTGACCTCTTGCGCACGCTCGATCCGCTCGAGCGCGAGATGATCAAGCACCGCGAGGCGCTCAAGGGGGCGACCGATGCCGAGCGCCAGGCGGTGCACGACCTGATCCAGGAGCGGCTGGCCGAACAGGCGGTGCTGGAAGAGCGCAAGCTGTTGACCGACACCATGTATGACGCCTTCGACCGGCTGATCATCCAGGGCCAGAGCTTTGCCGATGTCATGGACAGCGTGCGCGTGGCGATCGAGCGCGCCGCCCTTTAGGCGCTGCTGATGGGCGAAGGGCCGCTCGCGCGGCTCTTTGGCATGCAGGCTTCGGGCGGGCTTCTGGGCATGGTCGCAAGCGCCATCATCCCGGGGCTGGCAGTGGGCGGGCTGGTCGCCGGGCCGGGCAGCGGCACATCCGATCAGGTGCCGGTGATGCTTTCCTCCGGCGAATTCGTGATGACCGCAGAAGCCACCCGCCGCCACCGCCACCTGCTCGAAGCCATGAATGCCGGCGCGCCGCCCCGGGGCCTTGCGCGAGGCGGCCCGGCAGCGCTCCCGCCCCGGCTTCCGGGGCGCGCCCAGACCCCCGCTCGCCCCGCTGCTGAGGGCGAAGCCACGATCATCAACCATTTCCACATCACCACCCCGGATGCGCGCTCTTTTGCCAGCAACCGGGTTGCCGTTGCCCGGGGTGCCGCGCGCATTCTCGAACAGGCCCGGAGGTATAGCTGATGGCGGCCTTTCTCGATGACGTGATCTTCCCGGTCGAAATCTCGCGCGGATCCACCGGCGGGCCGGAATGGAAGGTCGATATCGTGACCCTCGCCTCGGGGCGCGAAGAGCGCAACACGCCCTGGGCCGCCCCCCTGCGCAGCTATGATGCCCGCTGGGCGATCCGCGACAAGGACGAACTTTACCAGATCCTCGAGCTTTACCACATCACCCGTGGCCCGCTTTACGGCTTCCGCATGAAGGACTGGACCGATTTCCAGTCCTGCGCGCCTTCGGCCAGCCCCTCGGCCACCGACCAGAGCCTCGGCACCGGCGATGGCTCGACCACCACCTTCGAGCTGAACAAGACCTATACGGTGGGCAGCCACAGCCATGTGCGCCGCATCGCCAAGCCCTATGGCACCCTGCTGATCGCGGTGGACGGCACCGCCACCACCACCGGCTGGAGCGCCGACATGAATGCGGGGACCGTCACCTTTTCCACCCCGCCCGCCAGCGGCGCGGTGCTCACCTGGGGCGGCAGCTTCCATGTGCCGGTGCGCTTTGACGGCAAGCTCGACCAGACCGCGCTCCGGGGCGAATACGGCGATATTCCCTCGATCCCACTCAGGGAGCTGAAGCTGTGAAGACCCTTTCATCCGCCTTTCAAACCCACCTTGACAGCGGCGCCACCACGCTGGCCACCTGCTGGCGCATCACCCGCACCGACGGGCAGGTGTTCGGCTTCACCGATCATGACTTCCCCCTCAGCTTCGACGGCACTTCCTTCGCCCCGGAAACCGGGCTCTCGCCCGCCGATCTCAGCAACGCGGCCGACCTTTCGGTGGACGCGCAGGAATGCGAAGGCGTGCTCAGCTCCGGCACCATTACCGAGGCCGACCTGCTCGACGGGCTCTGGGATGCGGCGCTGGTCGAGATATGGCGGGTCAACTGGGCCGACACCAGCCAGCGGGTGCTGCTGCGCCGGGGCACGATCGGCCAGGTCAGGCGCGGGCCGATGGCATTTGTCGCCGAGATGCGCTCGCTGGCCCATATCCTGAACCAGACCGGCGGGCGCTCGTTCCAATATGCCTGCGATGCCACCCTTGGCGATGCGCGCTGTGGCGTGGATCTGAGCCTTTCGACCTGGAAAGGCACCGGCAGCGTGGCCAGCGTGATCAGGGATCGGGTGTTTGTTGCCTCTGGCCTGTCTGGCTTTGCCGACGGCTTCTTCTCGGCCGGGGTGCTGAGCTGGACCAGCGGCGCCAATGCCGGCCGGCGCGCCGAGGTGGTGCGCCATGTGCAGGCCTCCGGCAGCGACGAGATCACCCTTCTCGCGGCGCCGATCGAGGGGATCAGCGCCTCCGACGCCTTCGCCATCACCGCCGGCTGCGACAAGAGCGCCACCACCTGCGCGGACAAGTTTGCAAATATCGACAACTTCCGGGGCTTCCCGGACATTCCCGGAAACGACACGATCTTCCGCTTCGCGCGCCAGAGCAACGCCAATGACGGAGCTGTGCTGTGAGCCGCCGCGCCGATCCCGCACAGGTGATTGCCGCCGCCCGCGGCTGGCTCGGCACGCCCTATCACGACCAGGCCTCGCTCAAGGGCGTGGGCTGCGATTGCCTCGGCCTCGTGCGCGGGGTCTGGCGCGAGGTGGTCGGGGCCGAGCCCGTCTCCCTGCCGCCCTATAGCCGCGCCTGGGACGAGATCGCCCCGCGCGACCGGATGCTGGAAGCCGCGCGCGCCTGCATGATCGCGGCCGATCCCGTCCCCGGCGCGGTGCTGGTGTTTCGCATGCGGCCCAGGGCGGCAGCCAAGCATATGGCGATCCTGACAGATGCTGCGAGCTTCATCCATTCCTATGAGCGGCTCGGTGTGGTCGAACAGCCCTTCACCCGCAGCTGGGCGCGCAAGCTCGCCGGTGCCTTCCTGATGCCGGCCAGATGGCCGGAAAGGGGGCGCTGATGGCAACCCTCGTGCTCGGACTGGCAGGTCAGGCAATCGGCGCTTCCATCGGCGGCGGGATCCTCGGTGTCTCATCGGCGGCCATTGGCGGGCTGATCGGCACCGTGCTTGGCGGGATGATCGGCCCCGGACAGCACAGCGAGGGGCCTCGGCTCGATAACCTCAAGATCACCACCTCCACCGAAGGCATGGCGATCCCGCGCATCTTCGGGCGCATGCGCGTGGGGGGCAATATCATCTGGGCCACCGATTTCACCGAGACGGTCAACACCGAGGGCGGCAAGGGGCTGGGCTCGAAGAATACCTCCACCACCTACACCTATTCCGCCTCCTTTGCCGTGGCGCTCTGCGAAGGCGAGATCACCGGCATCGGTCGGATCTGGGCCGATGGCGAGCTGCTCGACACGAGCTCGATCACCTGGCGCTGGTATCCGGGCAGCGAGACCCAGAGCGCAGACAGTTTCATCGCCACCATGAACGGATCGAACCCGACGCCTGCCTATCGGGGGACGGCTTATGTGGTGTTCGAGGATCTGCCGCTGGCCGATTTCGGCAACCGCATCCCGCAGCTGACCTTCGAAGTGTTCCGCCCGCTCGATGACAGCGATACGGCCGAGGGGGCGATCAAGGCGGTGACGATGATCCCCGGCGCGGGCGAGTTCGTCTATGCCACCGAGCCGGTGGCGCGCACAGGCAGCTCTTCCTCCGGCGGAAGCTGGCCATCCGGGGCGCTTGGCCAGACCTCCGACGGCTCTGCGACGGTCTCGGAGAATGTCCATGCCGAGGCTGAGCGGGCCGACATGCTGGTCTCGCTCGACCGCCTCGAGGCGCTGGTGCCATCGGTCGAAAGCGTGAGCCTCGTAGTCTCGTGGTTCGGCACCGATCTGCGCTGCGGCGACTGCCAGATCAAGCCGGGCGTCGAGACCACCACCAAGACCACCGATCCGCTGACCTGGACGGTCGATGGCGTGGATCGCGCGAGCGCGCATCAGATCTCGACCGACAGCAGCGGCAACCCGGTCTTCGGCGGCACGCCGGACGATACCAGCGTGGTGCAGGCGATCAAGGAGATCAAGGCGCGGGGGCTGCGGGTGACCTTCTATCCGTTCCTGCTGATGGATGTGCCTGACGGCAACACGCTGCCCAACCCTTACAGCGACAACGCCGCCACCACCGGCCAGCCCAAGCTGCCCTGGCGCGGGCGCATCACCTGCTCGCCGGCGGCCGGATATGTGGGCACCGTCGACAAGACCGCCACGGCGGCCACGCAGGTCTCGGCCTTCTTCGGCAGCGCTGCGGCGAGCGATTTCACCGTCTCGGGCGAAACCGTCAGCTGGACCGGCGGCACCGATTGGGGCTATCGGCGGATGATCCTGCATTATGCGCATCTCTGCGCGGCGGCGGGGGGCGTCGACAGCTTCCTGATCGGCTCCGAGCTGGTCGGGCTTACAACCGTGCGCGAGGAT
>JALTZY010000392.1:0-3964 GCA_027045905.1 Paracoccaceae bacterium | reverse complement strand
CGTGTTCTTCCACCTCGACCCGCTGTGGGCGGACGGCAATATCGACTTCGTCGGCATCGACAATTACCTGCCGCTTTCCGACTGGCGCGACGGCTTTGACCACCTCGACGCGCAGGCGGGATACCCGGCAGTGCATGACCGCGCCTATCTGCAGGCGAATATCGAGGGCGGCGAGCGGTTCGATTGGTATTACGCCAGCACCGCCGACCGCGAGAGCCAGACCCGCACCACGATCAGCGACGGGGCCTATTCCAAGCCCTGGGTGTATCGCCCCAAGGACATCCGCTCCTGGTGGCTGAACCAGCATTACGACCGCCCCGGAGGCACCGAGAGCGCCAGCCCCACCGCCTGGGTGCCGCAGTCAAAGCCGATCCGCTTCACCGAGTTCGGCTGCCCGGCGATCGACCGGGGCACCAACCAGCCGAACGTGTTTTATGACCCGAAGAGCTCCGAGAGCGCGGTGCCGCATTTCTCGCGCGGCTGGCGCGACGACGCGATCCAGCGGGCCTATCTCGAGGCGGTGGCGCTCTACTGGAACGACACCGGCAACAACCCGACCTCTTCGGTCTATGGCGCCCCGATGGTGGACATGACCGATAGCGCCGCCTGGACCTGGGACGCCCGCCCGCATCCGGCCTTCCCGGCCCTTGATGAGGTCTGGGCCGATGCCGACAACTGGCAATATGGCCACTGGCTGACCGGCCGCCTCGGCGCGGTCTCGCTCGCCGCCCTCGTGCGCCACCTCTGCCTTGCCGCCGGCATGTCCAGCAGTGAAGTGGATACAAGCGGCCTTTACGGCGCTGTTGAAGGCTATGTAATCACCAGCTTGCAGGCCCCGCGTGCGGCAATCGAGGAGCTTGCCCGCTTCTTCGCCTTCGACATGGCCGAGGTCGAGGGCAAGCTGGTCTTTTCCATGCGCGGCAGTGGCCCGGCCCGGACCTTTGCCGAGGCCGACCTACTGCGAGACGAGGCCGAGCGGCGCAGTTTCGAACTGGCCCGCGCGCAGGAAAACGAGCTGCCCGAAGCACTCAAATGGCAGGTGGTGCGCGCCGATGAGGAATATGATGCGGCACAGGTCGAGGCGCGCCGCCGGATCGTCTCCAGCGCCCGGATCGAAGCCCAGTCCTTCCCCTTCGTCGTGGCCCCGGAAGAAGCCGAACGCCAGTGCATCCGGGCGTTGGCCGAGCGCTGGCTCGAGATGGAAACCGCGCGCCTGTCACTGCCGCCTTCCGAACTGGCGCTCGATCCCGGCGATGTGATCGGCCTCACCAATGACGGCCGCACGCTCACCTACCGCATCACGCGCGTGACCGATGGCGCCGGCCGCCAGATCGAGGCGGTGCGCCATGAGCGCGAGACCTATGACCTGCCACCCGGCAGCCCGCGCCCGTCTCGGCCGATCCAGCCCACCACCGCCAGCGCGCCGCTGTTTGCGGTCATGAACCTGCCGCAGCTCAACGGAACGCACCAGGCACACCGGCCGATTGCCGCGCTCTGGTCCAGCCCCTGGCCCGGCCTCGAGGAAGTCTGGCGCGGCCCGGACGCAAATGACCTCACCCTGCTGACCTCGACCACACGGCGCGCTTTCATCGGCACGCTCGCCGCCGATCTGCCCGCCGGCCCGGTGGCGATCTTCGACAATGGCACCGAGATGCTGATCGACCTGTTCGAGGGCACGGTCGAGAGCGTTTCCGATATCGCGCTGTTTGCCGGGGCCAATAGCTTCGCGGTCGAGGTCGCCACCGATCAATGGGAGATCATCCAGGCCGCCAATGCCACCCTTGTGTCCACCGGCCGCTACAAGCTCACCCGCCTGTTGCGCGGCCAGCGCGGCACCGACGCGCTGATGGTTGCCAATGTCAGCGCCGGCGCCCGGGTGGTCAGGCTCAACGACAACCTGCTCGAACTGCCCACCGATCTCGCCGATGTCGGTCTCACCTATACCTGGCATGCCCGCCCCAGCGGCGCTGATGCAACGAACGGCACCACCCTCAGCCAGACCATCACCGGGCGCGGGCTTGTGCCCTTTGCCCCCGTCTGGCTCGCCGCCGCCCAGGTCAGCGGCTCAAGCGACCTGACCCTGAGCTGGATCCGCCGCGATCGCGACCCTGCCGCCGATAGCTGGGATGTGGATGTGCCGATGTCGGAAACCGCCGAAAGCTACGAGATCGACATTCTCGACGGCACCACCGTCAAGCGCACGCTGACCAGCACCACCACCAGCGTCACCTATGCCGAGGCCGACCAGATCGCCGATTTCGGATCCGCGCCACGCACAAGCCTCACCTTCGCGGTGTATCAGATCGGCGCGCTCGGGCGCGGCGACGGGCGCACGGAAACGGTGAACGTGACATGACCGGCCATCCCTCATTCTTTCTGCGCCACCACAAGCTGACCCCGGATCAGCTGATGGCAGCCCAGCGGTTCCGGCAGAGCCATAACAGCATGGCGCTCCCACCCACCATGCGCAAGGTGCTGCACGAGGCCCTGATCGAGGGAAAATCGGTGCAGCTCATGGAGCGGCAGAACGGCTGGCCGGCGCGCTCGGCCAAGGCGATCGTCGGCGTGCTGCTCGATGTGCTGGCCGAGTGGGAGGATCAGGAAAAGATTGCACCCGAGCCCGACAATTCGGCCGCCGCCCAGCTCGATCATCTGACCGCCGCCGGCTTCGATCAGGAGCTTGCCCGGCACATGCGTCTGTTCGGGCTCAATTACGGCGAAGCCCGCCTGCTCGAGACCCTGCGGCGCGCCCCGGGCATGGCACTGAGCCGCGAGGTGCTCCATGCGCGCCTTTATGCCCATGATGCCTTCCCGCCCTCGCTGAAGATCATTGATGTGCGCATCTGCCAGATCCGCAAGAAGATCGCCGGCACCGGCATCGAGATCAGGACCATCCACGGCATGGGCTGGCAGCTGGACTGGCCGGATTGGGCCGGCCAGGAGGTTCGCGAGGAATGGGCCTGCTCGGCTGACGAACTGCTCGAATTCGTGGACCAGCCAGAGGACGACCTGCGCGAAATGGGCTACATGCAGCGCTTCGACATGACCCGGATCGAGGCCCGGCTGTTCGATGCCCTGCTCACGGCGAAAGGGCGGGTGCTGAGCAAGGATTTTCTCACCCAGCGGCTCTATTCGGAGAGCGCCGAAGCTCCGGCCTCCAACGCGATCCATGTCCTGCTGACCCATGTCCGGCGCAAGATCCGGCCCGCCGGTCTCAGGATCGAAAACCAGCGCGGCGCGGGCTGGCGGCTTGTCATCCCAGCGCCGCGCAAATCCGAGCCGCAAGAGCCACCGCCCTGAGCGGGCGGCCGGAGGGAAGCTCCCCCTCCGACACGGGGCCTGAATTGGCATGACGGACCCCGCCGACCTCAAAGTGCTCAAGGCCGCACCCGTGGTCATCATGGAGCAAAACCATTGCCAAATTCTGAACGCACACCCGTCAGCCCCGTCCGCCCCGCCGCACCCTGGCTGGGCGACAAGCGTAACCTCGCCAAGCGCATCACCGCCATCATCGACGCTGAGGCGCATCAGACCTATGCCGAGCCCTTCGTCGGCATGGGCGGGATCTTCTTTCGCCGCCGCCTCCGCCCGCGCTGCGAGGTGATCAATGACCGCGCCCGCGACGTGGCCAACCTGTTTCGCATCCTGCAGCGCCACTATCCGCAGTTCCTAGAAGTGCTGCGCTTCCAGCTCACCACCCGGGCCGAGTTCGAACGCCTGATCGCCACCGACCCCGACACGCTCACCGACCTCGAGCGCGCCGCGCGTTTCCTCTACCTGCAGCGCACCGCCTTCGGCGGCAAGGTCTCGGGGCGCAATTTCGGGGTGTCGAAAGACCGCCCCGCGCGCTTCAACCTGACCACGCTCGAGCCCGACCTCGAAGACCTCCACGCCCGCCTCGCCGGCGTGGTGATCGAATGTCTCGACTGGTCCGACTTCCTCACCCGCTACGATGGCCCGGGCA
>JALTZY010000391.1 GCA_027045905.1 Paracoccaceae bacterium | reverse complement strand
CCGGTAGCCCGCAAGGCACCAGGTCTCGTCGCTCACATGCGCGGGCGCGGGCTCGTCACCGTGCCCGCGCCCGCGCATGTGAGCGACGAGACCTGGTGCCTTGCGGGCTACCGGCGCGCGGGGGCGCGGGCGATCCGCATCGACATGCTCGAGCGCCTCGCCGACCTCCTGCGCGAGCAGGACAGCCGCGCGGGCTTCGAGGCCAGCCCGGACATGCTCTCGATCACCGGACTGACGCTCGAGCAGTTCGCCGACCTGATGCAGGGGCTGGGCTACAGGGCCGAGCGCGGCGAGCGCGAGAAGGTGAGGCCGGTGCCGGAGACGGTGGAGGAAAAGGCGGCGGAGAAAGCCGAACAGCCCCCCGAAGCCGCCGCCGAAGCCTGCGAAGCGGGCGAACAGGCCGCGCCCGAAACCCCGAAAGCGCTCGAAGCGGCACCGGAAGCAGCGGGCGATACTGCCGAAAAGACCGCGCCCGAAGCGTCGGAAGAAGCGCCGGAAAAGGAGGTCTTCTACACCTTCGCCTGGGGCGGTTCCGGCGCGCGCCGCAAGCCGCGCGGCAAGGGGCGGGCGAAAGCCGACAAGCCGGCACAGGGCCGGCGCAAGGGCAAGCCCGGCGCGCACAAGGCCCCGCCCCGCAGCTACCAGGCCCGCCCGCCGAAGAAGGAAAGGCCGATCGACCCGGACAATCCCTTCGCCGCCGCCCTGATGGGCCTCAGGGATAACAGCGATTGAGCGCCCCCGCGCCCCCCGAGCGGCTGCGCGCCGACAAGTGGCTCTGGCATGCGCGCTTCTTCAGGAGTCGCGCGCTGGCCGCCAGGGCGATCAGCGCCGGGCATCTGCGAATCGACGGTCGCAAGGTGCACAAGCCCGCCCAGCTGCTGCGTCCGGGCATGACGCTGACCTTCGTGCAGGCGCGCCGGGTGCGGGTGGTGCGCGTCGCCGCGCTTTCGACCCGGCGCGGCCCGGCCGCCGAGGCCCGCGCGCTCTATGAAGATCTCACCCCGCCTGAGCCGCCCGAAGCGCCGGCCCCGGGACAGGGCGCTTCCGGCCGCCCCTCCCGGAAAGATCGCCGCAGTCGGGCGCGTTTCGAGCAAAGGGCGCTTGAATGATCCGCCCCATGGCATTATCAGGCGGCAACAGCCAGCTACGAGGCCCAGATGACCTATATCGTCAACGACAAGTGCATCGCCTGCAAATACACCGATTGCGTGGAAGTCTGCCCGGTGGATTGCTTCTACGAGGGCGAGAACATGCTGGTGATCCACCCGGACGAGTGCATCGATTGCGGTGTCTGCGAGCCCGAATGCCCCGCCGACGCGATTCGCCCCGACACCGAGCCCGAGGCGGAGAAATGGGTGGAGTTCAACCGCAAATATGCCGAGCTCTGGCCGGTGATCGTCGAGAAGAGAGACCCGCTGCCCGATGCCGAGGCCCATGACGGCGAAGAAGGCAAGCTCGAGAAGTATTTCTCCGAAAAACCCGGCACCGGCAGCTGAGCCTGTCCGGCAGGCCTGTGGCCCGGAAGGCGGAAGAGGGGCCGCAAGAGCCCGGAGGCTTTTCGAAAGATGCGCCTCGCCCGCCTTTCGCGCCCTGCGGAGTGTCGGAAAACGGGTGGAAAACGGGTGGAAAACGGGCGGAAAACAGAGTGTTGCCGGGGCAGATCCCTTTAACCCGGATCGCTTTTGTGCTATGTTGAAGCGAACATGAATTCTGAGGCCTGAAAACGGGGCGGCTCGATCCGCTGCGCAGCGAGTGCAATCCACTTATTGATGACGGAAACCAGACTGCAAGCCTGGCGACGCAGGCCAAGCTGCAAGCCCGCGGGTATTCGCTGTCCGGCAGGCGCCCGTTTCGGGGCCGGGAAATGACAAGGAAGCAAGAGCGATGAGCAAGAAAAAGAAGTACGATTTCCGCCCCAACGAATATGTCGTCTATCCGGCGCATGGGGTGGGCCGGATCGTGGCGATCGAGGAGCAGGAAGTGGCCGGCTTCTCGCTGGAAATGTTCGTGGTCGCTTTCGACAAGGACAAGATGACCCTGCGCGTGCCCACGGACAAGGCGCTCGAGGTGGGGATGCGCCAGCTTTCTTCGCCCGAGATCGTCGAGCGGGCGATGGAGACCCTCAGGGGCAAGGCCCGCGTCAAGCGCGCCATGTGGTCGCGCCGGGCACAGGAATACGAGCAGAAGATCAATTCCGGCGACCTCATCGCCATTGCCGAGGTGGTGCGCGATCTGCACCGCAACGACGACCAGCGCGAGCAGAGCTATTCCGAGCGCCAGCTTTACGAGGCGGCGCTGGAGCGGATGACCCGCGAGGTGGCGGCGGTGCTCGGCGGCGACGAGGTGGCGGCGATGAAACGGGTGGGCGACGTGCTCACCGCCCGCGCCGCCTGAGCGGTCGGGGCGCCTTCGGGCCGGCTCTCGGGGCTTGGGCCGCGGCCCCGGGCCGTGGCAGATGAAGCGGCGCAACTCACCGCCATCACGGGCCGCATCTGCCCCCGGCGGCGGGGCGGCATGCCGGTGGCGCAGCGGTACTGAGCAGCGGTACTGAAAGGTCCGCGGACTCTCACCGGGCTTTGCAGGTCAGTCAAAATTCTTGACAGAATCGCCTCCTTTTACTTTGCTTTGATCGAGGTGGATGGCCAAGGCCCGCTGCTTCAGGCCGGGAGGTGCTTCTGTCGCAGGTGGAGCGTATCCTGTACTTCTCCCATCCGCCGATGCCCGCCTCCGCCGCGCGCCGGGCCCTGGCAAGCAATGATTCCATGAGGAAAGGCACCCCATGCGATCGACAAGACATCCCTGGCCGTTTCTGGTCCTGACTCTGGCGCTGATCTTCTTCTTCGCGCGCGCCGCGCCAGCCCCGGCCCAGCCGCTGGAATTGCAGCCAGGCGAGGCGCCGGTGGAAGAGCTGAAGCTGGCTCCCGATGCCGAGCTTGGCGGCAGGAGCGTACTGGTTCGGGGCACCGCCGATGAAACCGGGATGCGCTACTATGCGGTAAAACTCGATGTGATGAGCCCCACCGTCATCCGGGTTTTCGCCGACGATCCGGCGCTGCCGGTCAGGGTCAGCCTGCACCGCCATCTCTGGGACAAGTCCGATGCCGAGGGCGGGACCGATGCCGTGGGCAATTACGAGTTTACCGGCCGGCTGGATGACATGATCGGCATTTGGCTCACGGCCGAAGAGCCGGCCGATTTCCACCTGCTGTTGTGGACCGGCGATCCGGTGCCGGTGGAGGTGCCGCCGATCTTTTTCGATGCGGAGGGGCAGCCGATCCGGCCAGCGGAGGAGGAATGACCATGCAGGGCTTCGTGAAACAGGCCGCCATTGTCGCGCTGGCGGGCATGATGCTGCTCCTACCCGCCCAGGGCATTCTGGCGCAGGGTGCCGGGGGCGGGACGCCGGAGGTATTGGAAGACGAGGAGGAAAGTCTCGCCCTGAGACGGGATGCGGAGCCCGGTGCCGATGGCGATGCGGCTGCTCCGGGAGATGGCGGGACAGGGGGCGCGCCGGGGCCCGAAGCCGGTGGTGCGGGCGATGCGGCAGATGCGGCAGATGAAGGATCCGGTGACGCCGGCCTCGAAGAGCGGGTGAAATCGGTCGAGGAGCGCATACGGGAAGCGCGCGGGCAGATCGGCTCGCTGCGCGATCAGGTCGCCGAGAATGCCCGTGCCATCGAGGAACTGCGCCTGCTTCTGGAAAAGGACCGCGAGGCCGAGCCCAGACCGGGCGAGGGCCTGCCGCCGATGAAGGTCGATTGCGGCGGCGATCCTGAGTGCCACCAGTGCCTCATCGAGGTCGCGAAGGAAACCGCCGATCTGCTGATGCTGTTCGAGCGTCTTGCAACCATCTATTCGCGCTTCAAGGATACCTATGAATATGCGATCGTCGTCGGAGACATGCTGTCCGCCTATCACAGCATATCGGAAACCGTCTGGGGCTCCGTCAAGGCCGGGATGGCGGTGGACCTGAAGGGGCTCCAGTACGCCTATGACGAGAAATTCGACGAATTCATGGGGCGCTATGACGACATCCTGAAGCAGGCCGACGCCTGCCTGCCGCCACAGTCGCCGCGCCTGTCCACTTCCTACGATGCGCGCATCTTTCGCAACATGCTCCGCGCCGGCTACAAGAGGAAAGACTGATGATGATCCCGTGTAGCCGTGCCGGCACGGCCATCCGCGCCATCTGTGCCATGCTGGCCACCGCCCTTCTGGCGCTGCTGGTGCTGTTCGCGCCGGTGCCGGCCACGGCCCAGAGCCCGGGGCTGGATGGGTTCCGCGAAGAGCTCGAGGCGGCCGGCAGCACGAATCCGACCGCGATCCTGATTGCCTTCACGCGCCTTTCGCCCGAAGAGCAGGCCGCTGCCCGTGCCGAACTGCTCAGGGCCCATGAAGCCGCCTCGGATGCCGGGGATCAGGCGCGCGCCACCATGCTGAGCGCCGTGCTGGCGATCCTGCCCGCACAGGAGCGCCCCGAAGAGACGGGGGAAAGCGATGCTGTCGGGGGGGGCGATACGGCAGCGGCTGCAGCCCGGAGTCCGGGGCTGGATGAATTGCGCCAGCTGATCGGGGCGGGGGCGTTTCAGGAGATTCCGAAAGCCTTCTCCAGCCTTTCTCCCTACGAGAAGGGCCTGGCGCTGGACATGCTGGAGGCGCGCATGGACGAAGCCTATGCGGAAGGCGACGAGCGCACCTATAACGGGCTTGATCTCTTCTACAGCTACCTGCCCGCGCGTGCGATCCGCAAGGCGGCGGAGGCGGCCTCCAGCCAGCCTTCGGCGGTGCTTTACGGGGTTGTCACCGCAGCGGGCACCGGTCGCCCGGTCGCCGGGGCGCGCATCGCCTCGGGCAGCTATGCGACGACCTCCGGCGCAGATGGCGGCTACCGGCTGGAGGGGCTTTATCCCGGCAGGCATCGGATCACCGTCACCGCCTCGCCGCGCCATGCGCCTTTCGAGGCCGAGCTGTTCCTGATGCCCGATGCGCCGCAGGAGTTCGACCCGATGCTCGAAGCGGCAAGCGGGGGCGCGCCCCTTGGCGGGCTCGCCGGTGTTCTGGTGGATGCGGCTACCGGCGCGCCGCTGAAGAGCGCCACGGTCCGGCTGATCCCCGCCGGGGCGGACAGCCTTGCCGCGAGAGCGGCGCGCACCGATGCCGAAGGGCGCTTCAGCTTCGCGGATGTGCCGGCGGGCGAGGCCCGGCTGGTGGTCGATCCTTTCGCGCAGGGGGCGGACTATTACGCCGCCAATGGCAACAGGCTCTTCGAGCGCCTGGAAATACCGCTCGAGATCAGCGCCGGCGAGACCGCCAGCGCCTCCGTCGCGCTGCCGACCGCCGGCGCGAAGGCAATCGAGCGCAGTGCCACCATCAAGGGTACGATCCGCGATCTGGTGAGCGGCGCGCCGATCGCCGGGGCGCAGGTCTTTGTCGGTCGCAAGAGTGCGAGCAGCGGTCCGGACGGGGCCTTTCGCGTGCGCGAGATCCGGACCGGCCGGCGCATGCTGATCGCCGAGCATCCCGATTACCTGGAATTCCGCCGCGATCTCGGCACGCTCGCGCCGGGCATTCAGGAAACGGAAATCCTGATGCAGCCCGCGGGCACCGGCAATTTCGAGGGGCAGGTTCTGGCCGCCGACAGCGGCAGGCCGCTGGCCGGGGCGCTGATCGTCGTGGGCAACAGGGAAGCCATGACCGACGAGCAGGGCCGCTTCCACCTGCTCGGGCTGCCGGCCGGCGATCTGAGCCTGTCGGCCAGCGCCGAGCGCCACAAGCCGGCCAACCTGACGCTGAGCCTCGCCGAGGGCGAGACCGCTAGCAGGGCGATCAGGCTCGAACCTGTCACCACCGGCCGCATTGTCGGCCTCGTGCTGGATGCCGAAACCGGCCAGCCGCTGTCGGGTGCGGCGGTATTCATCGGCGATGAGCGCCTGCAGGCGGGGCCCGATGGCACCTTCCGCTCGGGCGAACTGGCCGAGGGCGAAGTCCTGCTGACAGCGCAGCATGCGGGCTATCGGCCGGCGAAAATGCCCCTGCGCGTCTTTGCGGGCGAGGAGGTGGGCGCCGTGCTCGAGCTTGCGCCGATCACCACCGGAAGCCTTGCCCTCACGGTGCTCGATGACGAAACCGGCCAGCCGCTGGAGGGCGCGATCGTGCGCATCGCCGATCGCGATGCGCGCAGCGATGCGCGGGGCCGGGCCCGTTTCGACGACCTGCCCGCCGGGGCGCATTCCGTCGCAGCCGGCCATCCCGGCCATGTACCGGGCGCGGCGGATATCCGTATCCGCCGCGCCGCCGAGACCGCGGCCGAATTGCGCCTGAAGCCGATCCTGACCGGCGATGTCGTCGGGCGGGTGATCAATGCGCGCGACGGCAGCCCGGTGCCCGGCGCGGCCATCGACGGGCCGCAGGTGGGCGTCATCGCCGACGAGAAGGGGCGCTTCCGCCTGCCGGGGCTGATGGCCGGGCGGATCCGCCTGAGCGCCTCGGCGCCGCTCTTCGTACCGGCGGAGCTGGGCATTGATCTGGCTCGCAACGAGATCGCCGATGTCACCTTCGCGCTGGAGCCGATCACCCATGGCGCGGTGCGGGGCCGGGTGGTGGATGCGGCCACCGGCACGCCGCTGGCCGGGGCTCGGGTGCGGATCGGAGGGGCCGAAGTCTCCACCGATGCCGCCGGGGCCTTCGCCTTCGAGAGGATCGGCATCGGCGATATCCTGGCCGAGGCCAGCCATGCGGGCTACCTGCCGGGCCACCAGGCCGCGCGGCTTGAGCCGGGCAGGGATCTGGAGGTGACGATCCGGCTGGAGCGGGAGCCGCTGGGCGCGCTATCCGGGCGGATCGTGGATTCACGGAGCGGCGAGCCGATTGCCGGCGCCCTGGTCACGGTGGGCGGGCAGACGGCGGAGACCGATGCCGACGGGAATTATCGCTTCGAGGGGCTGACGGCCGGCGCGGCCGAGATCGAGGTGCGCTATCCGGGCTATCGGGCCCGGGCGAGCACCGGCGCGGTGGTCCCGGGCGAGGGCGGGCGGCTCGACGTCGCTCTCGCAAAGCGCGAGGAAACCGCCGGAGAGATCGCCGATGCGCTTTCCGGTACCGGCGCGATCGACCTTTACGGCATCCATTTCGATGTCAACAAGGATCAGTTCACCCCGCAATCCCTGCCCACGCTGCATGCGCTCAAGGCCTATCTCGATGCGCATCCCGGCGAGGCCTTCATTCTGGAAGGGCATACCGATTCCGACGGCTCCGAGGCCCTGAATCAGGACCTCTCCGAGCGCCGCGCGGCCACGGTGCTGCGCTGGCTGGCCGAGAACGGTACCGATATCTCCAATATCCGCGCCGTGGGGATGGGCGAGACGGCTCCCGTGGCCAGCAATGCCACCCGCGCAGGCAAGGCGCTCAACCGCCGGGTCGTGCTGCGCCGGGCCGATGGGCGTGAAATCCCGGATGCGCCGGGGGGTAATTGAGACCCGTTCTCAGGGGCGATCGCCGCGTATCGCGCGGAGGGAGCCAACCTGGCACCCAACTCTCTCTCGTGTCAGAGACAGCCATTGCGCGCTTGAGCGAATTGCTGCGCGATGTTTTCTTGGCTGATCGGAAGGGTGTCGTGACTGCAGTTCAGCAGCCGGCGTCGTGAGCGCGCGGCTCAGGGGATGGCAAAGGCCTCACCGCATCCCCTGCCCGGGTTCAAGGACGGCCATCCTCAGGCCCCGGCGTTTTTGGTCTTCCCTGAGAGGGGCGCCAAAATGCAAGCGAGCCCCACCACGTTGACATAGCGACATTTTTTAATGGCCGTGGTGGAGCCCTGCAAGATGCATTCGACCTTCTCCCTCCTTCTGATCTTCCTGAACAAGTTCTTCATGCCGCGGCACAACGCGCAACTGAGACTGCTGAAGGCCCAGCTTGCCATCTTGCGGGCCCGCATCCCGCCCGCATCCCGACGGAAAGGATCATCCTGTCGCCCGCCGAGAAAACCGAGCCGCTGCGCATCGGGGCGGAGTGCGGGCACGAGGTCGATGGGCTCATGGAAGTCGCCAAACCGGCGACCTACAAACGCTGGCTCGCCCAGATGCGCGGCGGGCACCCCTTCCAGGCGGTCGGAAGGCCGCGCCTGACGCAGGAACTGCGCGATGTCGTCATCCGCATCGGTTCTGAAAACCTCCTCTTCGATGCTGAGAACTGTCGATCGCACCTCTTTCGGGCCCATCGCTGCATCTTGCACACTATCCCGCTTGCGCCACTTGGCAACGGTCTTGACGTTGATGCCAAGCTCCCGGCTCAACGC
>JALTZY010000390.1 GCA_027045905.1 Paracoccaceae bacterium | reverse complement strand
TGCCGAACCAGACGCCGGTGACGAGATGGCCGGTGAAGCCGATGAACCAGGCGTCGCGGTAGCTGGAGGTGGTGCCGGTCTTGCCCGCCTGCGGGGTGAAGCCCAGCTGCGCGCGGCGCGCCGTGCCGTTCATCACCACGCTGGCCATCATGCGGTCCAGCTGGGCGATCTTGTCCCGGGGAAAGGCGCGCACGGGTTTCGCCGTCGGGTCGTCCTCGCGGGTGTAGAGCAGGGTGCCGTCCGCACGGCGGATCTCCAGCACCGAGTAGGGACGCACGCGCAGGCCGCCGTTGGCGAAGGCGGCGTAGGCCCCGGTGATGTCCAGCACCGTGACCTCGTTGGCGCCCAGCGGCAGGGAGGGCACGGCCTTCAGCGGGGCGTCCAGCCCGGCCTTGTGCGCGGTTTCGATGATCTTCTTCGCGCCGATCTTGAGCATCAGCCGTACGGGCACGGAGTTGTAGGAGTGGGTGATGGCGGTGATCAGCGGAATGCGCCCGTGGTAGCGGCGGGAATAGTTCTGCGGTGTCCAGCCGCGGATGGTCACCGGCGCGTCGAGCACGATGGTTTCGGGCGTCATGCCGTCGAGCAGGGCGGCGAGATAGACGAAAGGCTTGAACGAGGAACCGGGCTGCCGCCAGGCGTCCGTGGCGCGGTTGAACTGGCTGGATTCGTAATCACGCCCGCCGACGATGGCGCGGATGGCGCCTTCGGGCGTGAGCGCCACCAGTGCGCCCTGGCTGGCGCGATAGGTCTTGCCGTGTCTGTCCAGCGCCTCGCGCACGGCCTTTTCCGCCAGCCGTTGCATGCGCACGTCGATGGTGCTTCTGACTTCGACCACGTATTGCCCGGTGATTCCCCTGCGCCTGAGAATGTCCATGGTCTCGCGATAGACGAGGTCGAGAAAGTGCTGCGGCGCGGTGGCTTCCTGTCCGCCCACCACCTGCACCTTGCGCTTGCGCGCGGCCAGCAGCTCGCCATAGGAGATGAAACCGGCGTCCAGCATGCGGCGCATCACCACGTTCGCCCGCGCCTCCGCCGCCTCCGGGTGCACGTGCGGCGCATACTTGGAGGGCGCCTTGAACAGGCCGGCGATCATGGCCGCTTCCTTCAGATTAAGGTCGCGGGCGGACTTGCCGAAATAGAACTGCGAGGCGGCCTCCACGCCGTAGTTGCCTGCTCCCAGGTAGGAGCGGTCGAGATACATCTTCAGGATCTCGTCCTTGTTCAGGTGGGTCTCGATCCACAGGGCGAGAAAGGCCTCGTGAATCTTGCGGCGGAAGGAGCGTTCAGGCGACAGGAAGAGATTCTTGGCCAGCTGCTGGGTAAGGGTGGAGCCGCCCTGCACGACGCCCTGGGCGCGGGCGTTGGCGATGGCGGCGCGCAGGGTGCCGATGACATCGACGCCGAAGTGTTCGTAGAAGCGGGCGTCCTCGGTGGCCAGCACGGCCTTCACCAGATAGGGCGAAAGCTCGTCCAGGGGGATCGAGTCGTCCTGGCGGATCCCGCGCCAGCCCAGTACCTCGCCGTTCGGGTCGGTGATGGTGACGGCGAGCTGGCGGCGGGCGTTCCAGACGTCGCCCTTGCCGGAGAAGGGCGGCAGGGCGTAGGCGACGATGATGAAGGCGAAAATGGTGCCGAAGGTGGCCGCATCGTCCAGC
>JALTZY010000389.1 GCA_027045905.1 Paracoccaceae bacterium | reverse complement strand
TCCGAAACCTCGTCCCGCCACGATTGCGCGGCGTGAGGCGCTTTCCTCCAGACAGCGCCAGACGGCGCCGACAGCAAAAACCGCCAGGGATGAGGGCGTGCTGGTGCTGGCCAGGACGCCGTTGCCCGTCCCCCAGCCGGCAAAGAGGGCGAAAACTGTCCCCGATGGTGATGGCGTAGCGGCCATTCCAGCACTGACGGCGGCGGTGGCGGTGCGCGTTCCACATCCGCTGGAAAAGCCGCGCGGCGAGAAGGACGTCCCCGTGCAGGCGGACGTGGTGCTTCGCGAGCAACCGCTGCCGGACGCGCCGCCGGTGCGCCTGTCCGAGGCGGCGCCGGACGATGCCGGCGTGCTGGTGATAAAACGCGCCGCCCCTGCGCTAGCCCCGGCGAAGGCGAAAAAGGAAGCCGATTCGGCAGACAAGGGGATGGAAATCATTGCCGGGCGGCCGGAGCACGCGCGGGAGCTGATGGCGGCACGCTGGCTCATCCAGATCGGCGCGTTCCCGACGCTGGAAGGGGCGAAGGAGTATCTCGCGAAGGCGCGGCGGGCCACGCGCCACGTGCACGGGCGCTATCCCGTGGTCATCCGCGTGCACAAGGGCAATGCCGCCTTCTACCGGGCGCGCTACGCCGGTTTCTCGCGCAAGGACGCCATCCGCGCCTGCCGGGAGCTCAAGCGCAAGGGCATCTCCTGCCTGCCCATGGCCCCCGGCGCCGGCTGAAACGCTCAGTCGTCCCGCTCTACCCGGTACCGTTCGTGGCAGCCACGGCAAGCTCGTTTGACGGCGTCCATGGCGCGCGGCAGCGTTTCCGGCGTGGCATCGGCCAGCGCATCGGCAGCATCCCGCAATGCCATGGCGCGGCGGCGGACATCATCGAAATGCTGCCAGATGCTCGGGCTGGCCTCGCTCGGGTGCTCATGGGTGCCGGGAGGGAACAGTTCCGGAATGCGCATGGCGTGCTTGCGGATGGCGCTGGCCCGTACGCGCAGCGCCCGGGCGTCGAAGACCGCCCTGCCCTGCGCCATGGCATTGACAAACCGCAGGCGCTTTTCCATGCGCATCATCTCCTTCATGCGTTGTTTCACAACGCCATGCGCCCCCTTGTGCGCCAGGGTCGGCGCGGCGCCGGCCACGATCAGGGCCGCCAACGCGGCTGGCAAAATATCCTTTCACGTGCGAGTCTCCCCCACAGGCTTGTCAGCTTCCGGTGCAGGGCACTGGCGCAGAACCGCCCCGAAGGCCAGTGACGGTTGCGTGATGCGCTTCCGTCATGCGAAATCGCGGAAAGGGCGATCATCTGCAGGCCTGCGTTCACGCACCGCTGCGAATGGGCGGCGCGAACTGCAGCGCCATGTCCCAGGGGAGAAAGATCCATGTGTCCTGTGATACTTCCGTGATGAAGGTGTCCACCAGCTGCACCCCTGCGGGCTTTGCATATACGCAAGCGTAATGCGCCTCCGGCAGCAGTTCGCGCACGGCGCGGATGGTGTTGCCGGTATCCACCAGGTCGTCCACCACCAGCAGCCCCCTGCCCTTCTCCGCGAGGTATTTCTCCGCCGGCCGCTTGAGCAGGTTCAGGTCTCCCTGCCGCCCGTAGTCGTAGGAGGCGATGCCGATGGTCTCCACCTCGCGGATTTCCAGCTCGCGCGCCACGATGGCC
>JALTZY010000388.1 GCA_027045905.1 Paracoccaceae bacterium | reverse complement strand
CCTCAGCAGCCCCAAGGGCCTGCTGAGGGCATGAGGCGCATCGGCATCGATGGGGCACCACTGCTGGGGCGGGGAGGGATTTCCCGTTATCTGGCGGAGATGCTGCCATGCCTCGACCGTTTCGTCGGGGAGGTGCGATTCGTCCTCTATGTGGAGCGGGAGATCGAGCTGGCCCTGCCCTCGGAGCGGTGGTCGGTCCGTGTGGTGCCGAGGCGGTTGCCGTCGAGCTATCTCTGGCTCAGGTACCGTGTCGCGCAGGAGCTGGAGCGCGACGGGATCGACCTTTTCTGGGGCGTCAGGTCGTTGCTGCCGGCCTATGGCGCGAGGCAATGGATAGCGACGGTCCATGACCTCAACGTGAAGCTCGCACCATCGACGATGCCGCTGATGACGCTGGTGGCACACAAGATGTGGATGAGGGAAGACTTGGTTCGGGCAGACGCGGTGCTTGCGGTTTCCGAAGGGACGGCACGGAAGGTCAAAGATCTATTCGGGATTCACGTGATGGGGATAGTGCGTCCGGGTGTGCGTGACGACATGCGCCCGTGCGGGCGGGAAGAGGTCGCGCGGGTCAGGGAAAAGCATGGGATTGCCGGCCCTTACGTGCTCCACGTGGGCACGATCGAGCCCAGGAAGAACATCGGGGTGCTCATCGAGGCCGTCGGGCGCCTGCGGCGGGAAGGCATGGAGGAGCTGGAGATCGTTCTCGCGGGAGGCCTAGGATGGAAGGCGGGGTCTATACGGCGAATGATTCGGGAGCGGTCGTTCGTCCGGTGGCTGGGGCCCGTTCCGGACGAGGACCTGCCGGCGCTCTACAGCGGTGCCGCGGCCGTCGTGGTCCCGAGCCTGTATGAGGGCTATGGGATACCGGCGGCGGAGGCACGGGCATGCGGCGCGCCGGTGGTGGCGACGGACATGGCCGAGCTGCGCGAATCTGCCGGAGACAGGGCGATCTTCGTCCACCCCACGGCCGAGGGTGTGGCCAGTGGCATATTGAGGGCAATACATGGCCGCCGGCCACCCGCGGAGATTCGGAGCACCTGGGTTGATGCGGGCAGGCGTATGGCGCAGGTCGTGAGGACCCTGCTCTCGGATCGGGCGGGATAGGCGTTCCACACCTCCACGGCACTTGGAACATGCTCACGAGAGGCTCAGCGAGCGGTAGAGACGGTCGTAAGACTCGATCATGACGGAGAGATCGAACCGGGGGCACACGTGTGCACGGGCCAGCCGGCCCATTCTGGTCCACTGGGAAAGGTCGGAAGCGAGCCGCAGAACCGCGGCCGCGAAACCCTGCGGCTCGCTGGGCGCGCAGAGCAAGCCGGTCTTGCCGTGCTCGACGATTTCGGGAAGCGCGGCTGCGGCCGAGCACACGACCGGCAGTCCGCAGGCCATGGCCTCGCAGACGGTGAGGCCCAAGCCCTCGAGGCGCGCGGGGTGGAGGAGGGCATCGCTGCTCCGGTAGAGCTCGACCAGATCGCGCTCGCTCCTGGGGCCCGTGATGTGGATGTTGGACGCACGGACCCGGGCGCGGGCGGGATCTGCCGTCACGCACAGCAGCTCGAAGCCGGGTCCGAGCCGCCGCATGATGGGCTCGAGCAGATCGCAGCCCTTCCGCCGGGTCCAGCTGCCGACGTAGAGGAGGCGGAAGGGGCTGTGGGGGGC